>CAWUMP010000158.1:0-6113 GCA_963923385.1 uncultured bacterium
TGGCCACGCAGATGGGCCAAAAGAGCTCCGCTACACGACGCGCAAGTGAATTGCTCATGCAACGTTATTTTCAAGCGGCCAAAGCCATATCGATGATGAACAGCGTGGTCTTACAAGACCTCAGCGCACGCCTGAGTCCAGCCACCAGTTTGCCTGCACGGCAAATCAACGAACGTTTCCAATCGAATGGTGGACTTCTGGATGTGCGTTCGGCGCAAGTCTTTGAGCGCGAGCCGGCAGCCATTCTGGAAAGCTTTCTTCTGTTGCAACAACACAGCGACCTACAAGGCATGACCGCCGCAACCACCCGCTTGTTGTGGCGCGCTCGGCGGCGCATTCGAAGCGATTACCGACGCAACCCGATGCATCGCACGCTGTTTATGCACATCTTGCAACAACCCAAAGGCATTTTGCACGCCTTGCGACGCATGAATCAGTACGGCATCCTCGGCGATTATTTGCCCGCCTTTGGTCGCATTGTGGGGCAAATGCAGCATGATCTATTTCACGTTTACACCGTAGACCAACACAGCCTGATGGTATTGCGTAACTTACGGCGCTTTACGATGCCTGAGCTAGCGCACGAATTTCCGCTAGCGAGCCAATTAATGAGCGGTTTTGCACAACCGTGGTTACTCTACGTCGCTGCGCTCTTTCATGATATTGCCAAAGGTCGCGGTGGCGATCACTCTGAACTCGGCAGCATTGATGCCGCCCGCTTTTGTAAAGAACACGGCTTACAATCAAGCGATGCAGCACTCGTCGTGTTTCTTGTGCGCCAGCATTTGTTGTTATCGACGGTTGCGCAAAAAGAGGACATCTCCGATCCCGAAGTGATTCAACGTTTTGCCACCACCGTGGCGAGCGAACGTCACTTGATTGCGCTCTATTTACTCACCGTGGCGGATATTCGCGGCACGAGTCCAAAAGTTTGGAATGCATGGAAAGCCAACTTACTTGAAACCCTGTTTCGAGCGACGCGTCGCGTGCTCACCGGTGGAGCACCAGGCTTAGAGTCAGCGGTGGCCGAAACACAAACCGAGGCCACGCGATTACTGCGTTTGCATGCGCTAGAAGATCGCGTGAAAGACGCGCTGTGGGCGCAACTTGATACGACTTATTTCTTGCGTCACGATGCCAACGAAATCGCTTGGCATGCGCGAAAATTATATTATCGCGTCACTGGACCGAACCCTGTGGTCACTGCACGTCTTTCACCGTTAGGTGAAGGTCTGCAAGTCATGATTTACACACTCGATCGCAAGGAGTTATTCGCCCGAATTTGCGGGTACTTCGATCGACTCGGATTCAATATCGTTGAGGCCAAGATTCACACCACAACGCATGGCTACGCGCTTGATACGTTTCTCATTCTCGGCGTCAGCGATATGACCGAGCACCGAGACATGATCCAACTCATTGAATCGGAGCTCGCCACCGAACTGCAATCGACTGCGCCGTTACGCGCACCGTCCCGTGGTCGTATCTCTCGCCGCGTGCGACATTTTCCTGTGTCACCAAGCATCGAATTACGCGCGGATGAACGCGGTCACTATCACTTACTGTCGATTGTGGCGAGCGACCGAACCGGGTTGCTGTACCAATTGGCCTGTGTGCTCGCACGCTACGGTACCAACTTACGAAACGCAAAAATCAATACGCTCGGTGATCGCGCCGAAGACGTTTTTCTGATTTCAGGAGAGGTACTCTCGAACCCGCGCGCTGTTTTGTTATTAGAGCAAGATCTGCTCGAGGCGATGCAAATTTAATTACCACCGTCAATGCAACACATTGATCGATTCAGGATCGATTCAACGCCCGTATCAGTGTGGTGATGCAACGACACAACGCTTAATCATCCTCGATGGGTTGGTCTGGAAACAACACCTCAGAAAATCCAAAATCGCGCAAATCTTTAATACGCATCGGGTACAACACACCATCGAGGTGATCGCATTCGTGTTGCACCACACGTGCATGAAAATTCTCAGCAATACGCGAAAATTTTTGCCCCTCTGCGTCTAAGCCAGAATAACGAATGCGGGTGTATCGTGGGACCAATCCACGCATCCCTGGCACCGACAAACAGCCCTCCCAGCCCGCATCTTGTGTTGGGTCGAGTGCTTCAATCAGGGGATTGATTAACACGGTATCTGGTACTGCTTCAGCATCTGGATAACGCGGGTTAGATTGCACGCCAAAAATCACGACACGTAAGTCCACACCAATTTGCGGCGCAGCCAAACCCGCGCCAGAAAGATGACGCATGGTGTCGCGCATGTCTTCAAGCAATGCAGGGATCAATGCAAATTCTTCTGGCGAAACCGCTTTGGCGACTCGAAGCAATCGCGGATCTCCCATGCGCAACACCGGCCGAATCATGCCTGCACCACGCGTTCTAACACACGTCCAACGCGTTGCATCGCTTGCGCAACGACTGCTTCAATGTCTTGCATACTGATGTGTTGAGCACTCTCTCCTTGACCCGCCGCGGCATTCGCAACCACACCCAACGTTGCATACGCCACATCAAGTTCGCGCGCCAACGCGGCTTCAGGCATTCCTGTCATGCCGACGACATCCGCACCGTCGCGCGCGAGTCGGCGAATTTCAGCAGCAGTCTCAAGTCGAGGGCCTTGCGTGGCCGCGTACGTCCCACCATCAATAACGGGTTCGTTCAGTGTTTGTGCGGCTGTTAATAGACGTTGGCGCAGTGCCGCGCTATACGGCCAAGTAAAGTCGATGTGACGAACCGCTTGTCCGGGCCCTTGGGCATAAGTACTGTCCCGACCCCAGGTGTAATCAATCAATTGATCCGGTACCAACAACACGCCGGCTTGCATCCGCGATGAAATACCGCCAACCGTTGCGACAGCAACGATTTCACGCACTCCGCTGGCATGCAGTGCCCATAAATTTGCGCGGTAATTGATTTCGTGTGGTGCAATGCTATGTCCTTGCCCATGCCGCGCAAGAAATAATACGCGCTGCCCTGCAAAGCTTCCTTGCACGATCGGCCCCGACGGCGATCCATACGGGGTCTCGACCTGCTGCGGCTTCAAGTCTTGCAGACCAGCCAATTGCGTGAGGCCGCTGCCTCCAATAATTGCCAACATGAATTAAGTCCCCTTCATGGCGTAGATGGCTGGCAGATTGCGCCAATGTCCTTTTGCATCCATACCGCAGCCAAACACAAAACGATTGGGTACCTCAACGCCCACATACGCTGCGCGCAAGGGTTTGGGCTGTGGAAGAATTTTTTCAGCTAACACTGCGCATCGACACGAAGCAGCGCCCATCGAGGCGATCCGATCACGAATCGCCGCTAAGGTAATACCCGCATCAAGAATGTCGTCAATCAAGACCACGTCACGTCCCTCAACTGAGGTCGGTGGCGTGATGCGCCAATCAATATCACGCCCCGCTATTTGCTCGCCGTAACGCGTCGCGTGTACGTACTCAAGCTCCAACGGAAAATCTAAATACGCCATGAGCTGACCAGCAAAATAAACGCCACCACGCATCACCACCACAAATAACGGATAGTGCGAGGATAAATCCCGCGTCAGTTCTTTCGCCACGCGTTGAATCGATTCGTTTACTTGCGCTGAAGTACAAACCAACTCCGCCTCTTCGCGCAAACGCAGCGCCTCGTCTAACGACGGTTTCATCGCTTGAGTCCGTGCAAATAATCTGTAAACGCAGCGCCCACTTCTGCGTGTTGCATCCCCAGCTCGACCGTGGCTTGCAAATAGCCTAACTTCGAACCGCAGTCAAAACGTTTGCCAGTAAAACGATGTGCCAACACGCGTTCTTCTTGCATCAAGGAGGCAATCCCATCGGTGAGCTGAATTTCTCCACCCGCACCTGGTTTGAGTCGTTCGATATGATCAAAAATACGCGCAGTTAATACGTAACGCCCCACCACAGCCAGGGTACTTGGTGCTTTATCGGGCGATGGTTTTTCAACAATTGCTGCGACATCACCCAGGCTTGCATCGGGCTTCAAACTGACAATGCCATAGCTCGCAGTTTGTTCACGCGGGACATCCTCAACACCGAGCACCGAACACGCTTGCGCGTGGTACACCGCGGCGAGTTGTCCCGTGGCAGGCACACCGCCTGCGATTAAGTCATCTGCCAAGATCACTGCAAACGGATCATCACCCACGACAGGTTGCGCGCACCATACGGCATGACCCAAGCCCAAGGGCTCGGCTTGGCGAATGTAAATGCAGCGACAGCCTTTGGGCAGCACACTGCGGACTGTTTCTAGCAGCACAGATTTACCACGCGCAGAAAGCTCGGCTTCCATCTCGTGGGCTTTATCAAAGTGATCTTCAATTGCACGCTTGGTCCGGCCCGTGACAAAAATCATGTCGGTAATACCAGCGGCCGCAGCCTCTTCAACCGCATATTGAATCAGCGGTTTATCTACAACAGGCATCATTTCTTTGGGACTGGCTTTCGTTGCAGGTAAAAATCGACTACCTAAACCAGCCACCGGGAATACAGCTTTTCGCAAGGGTCGTACTGCGTTCATTCTGTGCCTCTAAAAATAAGACAACACGTCAAAAAGAAGTGGCGCTTGTCTGGGTAGGATCATTCAGACGCGCAAGTGTCTCGCGCAACAATTCTTCGGAGATCACAGGAATTCCCAAACTGTGCGCGCGCTCAAGTTTACTGCCCGCATCTGCACCCGCTAACACAAACTGCGTGCGTGAAGATACCGAACCTACCACCCGATGACCGGCGGCTTCAATGATGGCACGCGCTGCATCACGCGATAATGTGGGTAAGGTCCCAGTGATGGCAAAGCTCGCCACCGGGCGCTCAGGTTGGATGCGCGCAGGTGGCTGCTCCACCCAATGCACACCTCGCGCGCGTAATTGGGCGACCACCTGTTGATTGGTGGGATCGGCGAAAAAAGCGTGAATAGATTGCGCCACCACCGGACCCACATCACGCACGGACATGAGTTGTTCCATCGAGGCCTGCATCAATGCATCGAGCGATCCAAAGTGGCGCGCTAAATCTCGCGCGGTGGCTTCGCCCGTATTGCGTATGCCTAATGCAAACAAAAAACGCGCCAAGGTGGTGGACTTAGACGCTTCGAGCGAAGCAAGAATATTGTCGGCTGATTTTTCAGCCATTCGATCCAAGCCAACTAACGTGGTTCGATCTAATGCGTATAAATCAGCAGCGGATCGAACCAATTGCCGATCTACCAGCTGGTCAATCAACTTATCACCCAACCCGTCGACATGCATCGCATGACGGCTAACAAAATGTATCAATGCTTGTTTGCACTGGGCCACACAGCGCCATCCACCAGAACAGCGCGTGACCGCTTCATCCTCTGCACGAAGCACAGGCGAGGCGCACACGGGACAGGTGCTCGGTAATGCAAAACGTGTCGTGGACTCAGGTCTGAGGTGTGTGACAACACGCACCACTTCAGGAATGACATCCCCAGCGCGTCGCACCACGACGGTGTCACCAATTCGTACATCTTTACGATCGAGTTCTTGCTGATTGTGCAAAGTCGCGTTGGTCACGGTCACGCCACCAACAAACACCGGTTGTAAGCGTGCGACCGGTGTTAATGCACCAGTACGTCCGACTTGCACTTCGATATCGAGCACTTGCGTGAAGGCCTCTTGCGCCGGAAATTTATGTGCAAGCGCAAACCGTGGCGCACGAGAAACAAACCCCAGCGTCTCCTGGGCACGCAGTGAATCAACTTTATAGACCACACCATCAATATCAAACGGTAACTGCGTGCGCTGCGCTGCCATGGATTGAAAGTAATCCATTAACCCGGACAACCCTTCGACTTTCGCCCGTTGAGGCGCGATGGCAAAGCCCATCGATTGCAGCCAGTCAAGAACTTCGGATTGCGTTTGGAACGACAATGCACCCGAAAAGCCTAAACCATAAGCAAAAAAATGCAGTCTTCGTGTTGCGGTCATTGCAGAATCGAGTTGGCGCAAACTTCCAGCCGCAGCGTTACGTGGATTCACAAAGGTCTTTAATCCGGCTTGCTGTTGCGCTTGATTTAGCGCCTCAAAATCGGCGTGACGTATCAACACTTCACCGCGCACATCAATATC
>CAWUMP010000159.1:0-6008 GCA_963923385.1 uncultured bacterium
AACGCGCATGAAGCGCGTGGCGTAACTTAACGCGCCCGACGACGAGATGCGTACGGATTCACAGCTGTGCGCATCTCCACTCGCAAGGGTGTTCCTTCTAGCGCAAAGGCCGTACGAAAGACGCCCTCGAGATAGCGCTTGTACGTTTCAGGCACATGATCAAGCTGGTTACCGTGAATAATGATGCGCGGTGGATTTTGGCCACCTTGATGCGCGTAGCGTAACTTTGGTCGACCTGAGCCACGACGCGGTGGGGCTTGTTTTTCAACTGCCGCAATCATGGTTCGCGTTAAACGCGGCGTCGACAACTTGGTCATTGCAGCTGCATACGCACCGTCAACTGCTCGCATCACGTCAAGCATGCCTTTTTTTGCTTTAGCGGAAATAAATACCGTTCTAGCAAACGACAAAAAGCCCAACTTCCAAGCGAACTCGGATTTTATTTTTTCGCGGGCTTCACGATCTGCAGCATCCCATTTGTTGACAGCCACCACCAAAGCGCGGCCTCGCTCAGTAATAAACCCTGCGACGTGAGCATCTTGATCTGAAATTCCTTCGGTGGCATCGAGAACAAACACCACGACGTTACAACCATCAATCGCCTGCAAGGTTTTGATGATAGAAAACTGTTCAACGCTCTCGCCTTGCTTACCGCGCTTACGTAAGCCAGCCGTATCGACCAATACATAGGGTTTTCCGCGATGTTCAAAGGGCACATCAATCGGATCGCGTGTGGTTCCTGGCGCATCAAACGCAATCACACGCTCTTCACCCACCAAGGCATTCACGAGCGTTGACTTGCCCACGTTGGGCCGTCCAACAATACCCACACGCGGCGGTGCGCTCGCATCAATGACTTCCTCGGTCTGCGTATCAAGCGGGAAGGTAGCAAGCACAACATCGAGTAAATTACGTACGCCTTCTCCATGCGCAGCAGAGATGGGTAGAGGATCGCCTAAACCCAGTTCATGAAATTCAGTGACTGCAACATCTGGTTGCATCCCTTCAGATTTATTGACCGCCACCCAGACTCTGGCTTGCCGCTTACGCAGTTCACCGGCAATACGACGATCATCTGGGGTCAAGCCTGCGCGCGCATCCGTGACAAACACCACGGCATCGGCTTCAGCAATCGCTTGATCCGCTTGTCGAGCCATTTCTGCAAAAATGCCCGATTTTGTGAGCGGCTCTAAACCGCCGGTATCAACCACCAAATACGGACGGCCCGCGCCACGACCTTCACCGTAATGTCGATCACGCGTCACACCAGGCACATCCACAACAATGGCATCACGCGTTTTGGTGAGGCGATTAAAGAGTGTGCTCTTGCCGACATTGGGTCGACCAACCAGAACGACCACCGGTTTCATAAGCGCCTATGTCTGGCCAAAGTAGCCAGTCCTCATTATTTTTTTCGAGCCGATGGGCTACAACGCAAACGCAAACACGCCGCCATTGGCCGTTTGCACAACAAATCCGTTAGGAATACGCAGCGGTGCTGCGCGCACGTGTCCACCATCGGTGGTTGCACGTCCGAGTAAGGTGCCAGTATCACGCGAAATTAAATGAATCACGCCTGCGTAATCCCCCGCCACCAACTCATTGCCTAAAGGCAATACCTGCGAGATCAATCGATTGGCGAGTTGATCTTGTTTCCAAAGGCTACGTCCATTGGTGCGATCCAAGGCGTGAATCGCCCCTTTGTCATCGGCAACAAAAGCATAGCGTCCATCCGTGCTCATACCGGTGAGTGTGGACAGCTCGCGCGCCCACAACTGATTACCGGAGCTCACTTCGTAACAGGCTGCTCTGCCTTGAAACGCCGCTGTACACACTTCACGACCATCCACCACCGGCTCACCACTCACGTCAGTGACGCGCTCAAGCTCCGTGGCGCCTTTAGGCAAGGCCACAGTGGCTTCCCAACGCGCGGCGCCAGAACGCAGATCGATAGCGACTAACTTTCCACCCGAAAATCCTGCAAACAAAGCCCCGCGTGTGACCGTCACACCAGTGGGCGCACGCACAATCAATGATGCTGCGGCCCGTTGGTACACCCAACGACGTTTACCGTCGGCCACGTCGAAGGCAAAAATACGACTGTCGGCACTACGGACCACCACCAATCCCTCACTGACCACGGGCGCAGACAAAATCTCTGAGGACACGCGTGCACGCCAACGTGCTGATCCGGTGGATGCATCGAGTGCAATCACCTCACCTTTATCCGTACCCACCGCGACTAACGACCCGTCGCTGCCCACTCCACCAGAATGCTGGGCGTTGGTTTTAATACGCCACACTGGCTTACCATCATTGAGCGAAAGCTTTGCCACGGCGCCATCACGCGAAGCCACGTACAACGCACCGTCGGCTAATGCGGGACTAAACACAAATGGTCCGGCGCCACCAATATCTGCCCGCCATAACGTCTTGATCGTCCGAGGACTCGTAATGTTGACGAGCTCAGCGGGTTTTGCGCCGCCGCTATTCGATGAAAACCAATCCAATGGATTCATGCTCGGCATACTCGAGCAAGACCCAAGAAACAGACACACTAAGAGTATTGGCGCACGACGCATGATCAATGACCTAACGCATCGATGCGCATTTGCACTGAATCAACAAACGGACCCGTTTTGCTTGCCGCTTTTTGGAGTGCGGTCTCATAGGCTGTTTTTGCTTCTGCAGATTTTCCTGCGGCCACCAGCGCATCTCCTTTGGAAAGCGCAAACTGCGCAGCAAACGCCGCGGGTGCCTCGGCTTCAAGCACCTTCAGTGCGGCGTCTGGGGTTTTTTCGTCAATCAGTACAGCGGCTAAGCGTAAACGCGCCAAGGCACGCAGTTCATCTGCACGACCATGATCAATCACCCATTGCAATTGCGCCTTGGCTGCTTTCAGATCACCGCGATCAAATTCAAAACGCGCAGCGGCCAATGCCCCCATGGGTGCGTAGGTGCTACGCGAAAAATTTTCGAGTAATCCACCCGCTGCATCACGCACACCTTTGGCATCGTTTTCGCTCGCAGCTTTAGTGAGCGCTTCGTATAACGCACTCGCTTCACCGGCTTGGCGTGACTGCCAGATCGTCCACGCCTCATAGCCAGTAAACGACAGTGAGGTCGCGACCACGACTGACAACACCAAGTTGCCGTAGCGCTTCCACCAGGCCTTAAATGCGTCGAGTTGTTCTTGCTCTTCTAAATCAAGATGTGCCATCGTGCCTCTCCATCATCCGGCGTGTTGTATCCAATGCGCCACCTCAGCCTGCGCACAGCGTTGCTGCGGCGCTGCTTCGCGCAAGGGCTTGATCGTGACCTCTGCTGCGTTCAGCTCGTCTTCTCCAATGATCAGTGCAAAACGTGCGCCACTGGCATCGGCTTTTTTCATTTGTGATTTAAAACTACCGCCCCCGGCGTGCTGAATCACATCCAAGCCCGCAGCGCGTAATTGCTCTGCGAGCAACAATGCTTGCACACCAGTGCCCTCACCTAGCCAAACAATATAGGCGCTGGCCGCTTGCGTGGGCATCGATTGACCGGATTCTTGCATGAGCGTGATCAATCGCTCGCAACCCATCGCAAAACCAGCTGCGGGTGTTGGTTTACCTCCAAGCTGCGCAAACAACCCATCATAACGACCACCACCGCACACGGTACCTTGGGCGCCCAACGCATCCGAGATCCACTCAAAGACCGTGAGGTTGTAATAATCCAATCCACGCACCAAGCGAGGGTTGAGATGAAATGCAACACCTGCTGCATTGAGTAGCTGTTTGAGGGTTGCAAAATGCGCAAGCGAAGCCTCTCCTAAAAAATCCATCAACACAGGCGCTGCAGTTAACGCTTGCTGCACTTGCGGATTTTTTGAATCAAGCACGCGTAACGGATTGGTATACATCCGACGCTTGGCATCAGCATCAAGCGCGTCGATGTGTTGCTCAAGATAAGTAATCAGCGCCTGCCGATAACGGGCGCGCTCTTCGCTCGCGCCGATTGTATTGAGTTCTAAGCGTAATCCGCTGATGCCCAAGTCTTTCCACAGGGCAGCACACATGATAATTAACTCAGCGTCCATTTCTGGACCCGCAAACCCGAGCGACTCGACGCCGTACTGATGAAATTGTCGGTAACGACCTTTTTGCGGGCGCTCATGCCGATACATCGGACCCGCGTACCAAAGACGACGCGGCGCTTCATAGGTCAAGCTGTGTTCAATGGCCGCACGTACACACGAGGCGGTTCCTTCGGGACGCAGCGTCAACTCTTCTTGATTGAGCTCGTCTTTCCAAGAGTACATTTCTTTTTCAACGATGTCGGTGACTTCACCGATCGCGCGACGAAATAACGCCGTTTGCTCAACCAACGGCATACGAATATTTTGATAACCGTAACGCTTGAGCCAACGCTGCACGGTCTGCTCGAACGACAACCACCACACCGAATCAGCGGGCAAGATGTCATTCATGCCACGAATGGCTTGTAACGATTGACTCACGCGGTGACTGCCTTAATCGGAATTTCACGCACGCGACGTCGTTGCGCACCAGAGACGTAATTTCGTGCGACGTAATCTTCTACAATCGTTTGAAACTCTTCGGCAATGCGGTCACCTTTGAGTGTCACCGTTTTTTCACCGTCCACATACACCGGCGCAACCGGTACCTCATTGGTGCCTGGCAAGCTGATGCCGATATCGGCGTGCTTAGATTCGCCGGGACCATTCACCACACAACCCATCACAGCGACTTTCATTTCTTCTACGCCCGGATAACGCGCACGCCACACCGGCATTTGCGCACGTAAATACGATTGAATCCGATCGGCGAGCTCTTGAAACACCGTGCTCGTGGTTCGTCCACATCCAGGACAGGCCGTCACCAGTGGCGTAAAGCTACGCAATCCCATCGTTTGCAAAAGCTCTTGTGCCACGACAACTTCACGCGTGCGATCACCGCCCGGCTCTGGCGTGAGGCTCACACGTATGGTGTCACCAATGCCTTCTTGCAAAAGAATGCCCATCGCCGCACTCGATGCAACAATCCCTTTAGAGCCCATGCCCGCTTCCGTCAGGCCCAAATGCAACGCGTAATCACAACGCTGCGCGATGGCCCGATACACCGAAATCAGGTCTTGTACCTCACTGACCTTACATGAGATGACGATACGATCGGCGGGCAGACCCCACGCCACAGCTTGTGCAGCAGATTCAAGTGCCGAAGTAATCAGCGCCTCGCGCATGACTTCTCGTGCATCCATCGGTTGAGCGCGTTGACTGTTGTCATCCATCATGCGTGCAAGCAACGCAGGATCGAGCGAACCCCAGTTCACGCCGATACGCACAGGCTTTTCATATTTACAGGCGGCTTCAATCATGGTGGCGAATTGATCATCGCGCTTTTTTCCATGACCAACGTTCCCCGGATTAATACGGTACTTCGCGAGCGCCTGAGCACAATCAGGATATTGCGTGAGTAACTTGTGTCCGTTGAAATGAAAATCCCCCACCAGCGGTACGTTGCAATGCATGGCATCCAAACGCTCGCGAATCGTCGCCACTTGCGCGGCGGCTTCTGGCGAGTTCACGGTAATACGGACCACCTCTGAACCGGCACGCCACAACGCATGCACCTGGCGCACGGTTGCTTCTGCATCTGCGGTATCGGTGTTGGTCATGGATTGCACCATGATCGGCGCATCTCCTCCAACCGCGACGTGACCAATTTGTACTTTGCGCGACACTCTGCGCGGAGAGGGACCGAGACTCATGTGCATCACTCCAACGTAAAACGCGCCACATCCACCTTGTAGTGCGCGCGCAAATCAATCGGTTGTCCGTCGTAGGTCATTGTCACGCCTGGTGCGTTACCAATGACCACGGCAAAAGGCGGTAGGCCTTCCAAGGTTTTTTCGCTTCCCGCAGGGTTGTTCTGCTGGTAAATCAAACCGCCATCTTTTTGATGGATCTGCACCCAACTGTCCGCAGAAAAACGTAGCACCAAGCGCCG
>CAWUMP010000160.1:0-5964 GCA_963923385.1 uncultured bacterium
TGCGCGTAACTGGTCGCTCATCGGTGGGTAGACATTGGCGTCGCAGCCCGTCACGCGATAACCAGCGGCCTGTGCAAGCGCCGCCACGCCACCCATAAACGTGCCGCAAATTCCGAGGATATGTATGTGATTTGCTGACATCGTGCGCTTTAATGCTGTTAAAAGTCTTTTTTCGATTGCAGCGAACGATGCGCTGCTCCGGTATCATGGCACAGATGAGCCGCCATCGCCCACGCAGCACGAGCTTACGCGCCGAAATCGCAGCGACCGCAGCGCGCCTGATGGCCGAAGATGGCGTCGATGATTTTGCGACAGCCAAGCGCAAAGCGGCACGCCAACTCGGTGTCAACGAGCCGCATATGTTGCCAGGCAACGATGAGATTGAAGAAGCACTGCACGCCTATTTGGCGCTGTACCAAAGCGACGAACACCCCGAACGCACCCGCGCGCTACGTCTCGAAGCGGTCGACATCATGCAGACACTGGCGCCATTTCATCCTTATTTAACCGGTGCAGTACTCAAAGGATTTGCCGGACCATTTAGCGCCATCGAGCTGCAGCTATTTCCAGACAGCAGTAAAGAAGTCGAAATTTTTTTACTCGATTACGGGGTGCAATTCACCTCCCGAGAGCTGCGCCGTTATACCGGCGATCAGGCCCGGGCAGTGAGTGTGATCGAAGCGGAATGGAATGGCAGCCCGGTCTGCTTGCATATCTTTGATCCACGCGATGAACGCACGGCCATGAAGTCCAGCCTTGCTGGGAAAGTTATGGAACGTGCAACGATCGCGGAGGTAAAAGCATTGATTGGTAGCGATCATGATTAATCGTCGCGAACTTCTAGCTGGTCTGGGTGTGGCAACGGTTGCGGCCCTTGGCGGGATCTGGTTGCGTCAATCCGGTGGCGTCAAGAGCCCACCCGGCGCAGAGTTGGCACTTCGCGAGGCGCGCTTCACCGGGCTAGATGGTCAGATAACCGGGCTTGCGCAGTGGTCCAACCGCATACTTATCTGTAACTTCTGGGCCACATGGTGTGCGCCCTGTCGCGAGGAAATCCCGCTACTGATGCAATTACGCAGCGATCTTCAGCGAAAAGGGGTCGAAGTTGTAGGTATCGCCTTTGATCAAGCCGAAAAAGTTGCCGCGTTTGCCAACGAGATGCAGATCAGCTACCCTGTTTTATTAGCAGACGCTGGCGGGATCGGCTTACTGCGCAAACTCGGCAACCCCAGCGGCGGCCTACCTTTTACTTTAGTGATAGACCAACGCGGCGCGATCGCCGGTCAAGTTTTAGGCTTGATCACCGCCCAAAAAATCCTAGATTTAGTCGATCCACTGATCAAAAAAATCTAAAATTGACGTTTAAAAGCGTCTATCTGCATCTAAATTTCACGAAATCCTCTAAAATTGATTCTATCGTGACCACGACAAAGCCAATGCCGGTGCAGTCTGTTTTGGTGATCCAAGGACCGAATCTCAATTTGCTTGGAAGCCGACAGCCCACCATCTACGGACATGAAACCCTCAACGATATTCATGCCCGACTTCAACGTACCGCCCAATCAGCAGGCGTCTCCTTAACAAGCTTCCAAAGTAACCACGAAGGCGCGTTAGTGGACCGTATTCAGCAAGCGCCGCGCGATGGCGTCGACTTTATTTTGATGAATCCCGGCGCATATACCCACACCAGCGTGGCGATTCGCGATGCGCTTTCAGCCGTCAACATTCCTTTTATTGAAGTACATCTTTCTAACATTCACGCGCGCGAAGCTTTCCGACACCGTTCATTTGTCTCGGATATCGCGCTCGGGACCATTTGCGGGCTCGGCAGCCGAGGCTATGACTTGGCACTGAGTTACGCGTTGCAACGCGGTAAGGAGTCCTGATGGATCTACGTAAACTAAAAAAACTCATCGACTTGGTCGAAGAGTCCGGCATCAATGAACTCGAGATCACCGAAGGCGAAGAAAAAGTACGTATCGTTAAAGGCGGTGGTGTGGTGTCGTTGAGCTCAAACCTCGCGATGCAGCCAACCCAAGCGACGCACGTACCGGCCGCACCAAGCGCTTCGGCACCTGTCGGCGCCGCGCAGACAGAAACGCCTGCCTCCGTTGCTAACGAAGCTCCTGCTTCGGGCCACCAATTAAAGTCGCCAATGGTTGGCACGTTTTATCGTTCGCCATCGCCTGACTCCAAGGCGTTTGTCGAAGTGGGGCAACAAGTCAAAGAAGGCGAAACCATCTGCATCATCGAGGCGATGAAGCTAATGAATGAAATCGAGTGCGATCGCTCTGGCACAGTCCGCGCCATCTTGGTTGAAAACGGTCAGCCCGTCGAATTCGGCCAACCACTTTTTCTGATCGACTAACGAATGTTCGGCAAGATCCTCATCGCCAACCGGGGCGAGATTGCGCTACGTATTCAGCGCGCCTGTCGTGAAATGGGTATTCGTACGGTGGTCGTGCACTCTGAAGCCGACACTGAAGCCAAGTACGTCAAACTCGCCGATGAATCGGTGTGTATTGGTCCAGCGCCAGCGGCAAAAAGTTACTTAAACGTCCCCGCGATCATTAGTGCCGCTGAAGTCACGGACGCGGAGGCGATTCATCCAGGCTATGGTTTTTTAAGCGAGAACGCCGACTTTGCAGAACGCGTTGAGCAATCTGGCTTTGTGTTTATCGGCCCACACCCAGAAAACATTCGCTTGATGGGCGATAAGGTCAGCGCAAAAAATGCCATGCTCAAAGCCGGTGTGCCTTGTGTACCGGGTTCGGAGGGCGCGCTTCCCGAATCGCCCGCTGAAATCGTCAAAATTGCCCGCAAGATCGGTTATCCGGTGATTATCAAAGCATCCGGCGGCGGCGGCGGTCGTGGCATGCGTGTCGTGCACACCGAGGCGGCACTGCTCAATGCGGTCAATCTCACGCGACAAGAAGCTGGGGCTGCGTTTGGTAATCCCACCGTCTACATGGAAAAGTTTCTCGAGAATCCGCGTCACATCGAAATCCAAATTCTTGCCGATGAACATAAAAACGCGGTGTTTTTAGGTGAACGCGATTGCTCGATGCAACGGCGCCATCAAAAAGTGATTGAAGAGGCGCCCGCACCGGGTTTGTCGCCGCGCTTACGTGACAAAATCGGCGAGCGTTGCGTTGAGGCGTGCAAAAAAATCGGCTATCGCGGTGCAGGGACGTTCGAATTTTTATATGAAGATGGCGAGTTTTATTTCATCGAAATGAATACGCGCGTACAAGTTGAACACCCTGTGACAGAAATGATTACTGGCATCGATATTGTGCAAACACAGATTCATATCGCTGCGGGTGAAAAGCTTCCATTTCGTCAACGCGATATCGAGTTTCGTGGCCACGCCATTGAGTGTCGAATCAACGCCGAAGATCCGTATCGCTTCACGCCTTCGCCAGGAAAAATTACCTCATATCATCCCCCGGGTGGTCCAGGAATCCGCGTGGATTCACACGTGTATCAAGGCTATAGCGTGCCGCCAAACTACGATTCGATGGTCGGTAAAGTGATCGCCTATGGCGCAACACGTGATCAAGCCATCGGTCGTATGCGTATTGCGCTTTCTGAAATGGTGGTTGAGGGCATTCAAACAAATATTGCGCTCCACCAAGATTTACTCACCGACAAAGGCTTCATTCAGGGCGGTGCGTCGATTCACTATCTCGAGCAAAAACTCGCGCTCGAAAAACCTAAACGCGCAAAGTAATTTCGCTGCAAATGGCTTGGATCGCACTTCGACTGCATGCAAGCGCTGAACATGCCGATGCGTTGGCAGATGCATTAATCGAGCTCGGTGCGTTGTCGGTCACGCTAGATGATGCTGATGCGGGTACCCCAGATGAAGCCGCACAATTTGCAGAGCCTGGCCTGGCCGCACCTCGCGCTTGGGCACACAATATTCTGACGGTGTTGCTCGACCCACACACCCATGCAGCTCCGTTAATCTCAGAAGCAGCCGCACTCTGCGGTATGCCCACACCTGAGTTCAGTGTTGATCAAGTACAAGATCAAGATTGGGTACGCGCTACGCAAGCGCAATTCGAACCAATCTGTGTACACCAAGGTCTTTGGATCGTTCCGAGCTGGTGTACGCCGCCCGAGCCCACAGCCATCAATATTTCAATTGATCCAGGCTTAGCGTTTGGCACTGGTAGTCATGCCACCACGCGCTTGGTGTTACGTTGGTTAGCCAACACCATCAGCGCACAGCAACGCATGTTGGATTACGGTTGTGGCTCTGGCATTTTGGCCATCGCCGCTGCACGCTTAGGTGCTGCGCAAGTGCTTGGCGTTGACATCGATCCACAGGCGTTGATTGCAGCCAACGAAAATGCATTAAAGAACCAGGTAACGATTCCGTTTGTTGCGCCAGCCGATGATCCTGGTGGCCGCTTTGATGTGGTGGTGGCCAATATTTTGGCCAATCCACTGATTGTTCTTGCCCCGCTCATCGAGTCGCGTTGTCTGCAACACTTAGCGCTTTCTGGCATTTTGCAAGAACAAGCAAAAGAAGTAATGACGGCTTATGCGCCATGGTTTGCGCTCAAGGTGTGTGGCGAAGAAGACGGCTGGGTCTTATTGGCCGGCACACGCCATCACGTACTGACGTAACGCAACATGCAACACGTCGGCTGCCCATCGTGTCACATGGTCTTTCGGGTATTACCCGAAGTACTCACGGCAGCCAACGGACAAACACGCTGCGGCCAATGTGGTCATGTGTTTGATGCGTGGTCAGCAATTTTGGTAAGGCCACAAGACGCCGCCACACGCTCTGCAGTCACCTTACCTGTGTCCGCAGCGGTGAGCAGCGATATTGCTGGCGCCTTGTTACAACACCCATCCAATGATCTGCCTTTTTTACGACCCAAACCCAAGGTACATCGTGGTTGGTGGCTAGCCAGCCTGTGTGCAGCGCTCTTATTACTTGCACAACTCGCGTTTGACTATCGTGGCGAGCTGAGCGTGTACTTTCCAGCCTTACGTCACTCGATGATGGGCCCTTGCGTCGGACAGTTTTGTGTTGTGCCCTTACCCAAACGTATCGAATTACTTGGCATCGAATCCTCTGACCTGCAAGTTGATGCGCAGCAAAGCACATGGGTACTCAACGTGTTGTTACGCAATTACGCGACGTTTGCGCAAGCCTTGCCGCATCTTGAATTCACGGTTTTAAATGCACGCGATGAAATTATTAGTCGCCGGGTCTTTACCCCCGAGCAACTGTGGCCAGAAGAGCGTGATCAGCGTGCTTTTGCCCCTTACAGTGAAGAAACGCTACGTTTACGTTTTACCTTGTCAGCCGCCGATGCCCATGGGTATCGGTTGTATTTGTTTCATCCCTAAGCGCTTCGGCAAACTTGCACTTTCAGCTATGCTTGTCGTTGCTGCCCCCACGATCCACTTTTAATTGAAAGCATTCTCTTGAGCACACTGATTACCGGCTCGATGGCCTATGACACCATCATGGTGTTTCCTGATCGTTTTAAAAATCATTTGCTGGCAGACCAACTGCATATTCTCAACGTATGTTTTTTAACGCCAGAGATGCGTCGCGAGTTTGGTGGCTGTGCTGGCAATATCGCTTACAACTTAAAATTGCTCGGTGGCGACCCGTTACTCATGGCTGCCGTCGGCGATGACATCGATCCTTACCTAAGTCGCCTCCAACGCTTAGGGATTGATCACGCACACCTACGCCGCATACCTGAACAATTTACGGCGCAAGCGTTTATCACCACCGATTTGGATGACAACCAAATTACGGCGTTTCATCCGGGTGCCATGAACTTCTCGCACCACAATCACATCAGTAACAAACTCGGTGCACGCTTAGCCATCATCGCCCCGGATGGTAAAGATGGGATGCTGCAACACGCGCGTGAATGTGCCGATGCAAAGATCCCGTTTATTTTTGATCCTGGCCAAGGCCTACCG
>CAWUMP010000161.1:0-5877 GCA_963923385.1 uncultured bacterium
TGCGTAAGCTCAACGAAGCCAAGGTGTTGGAGTTTTCAGAATTATTCGAACCCGAACGCGGTGTCCCCGTGTTGGTGGTGACTTTCCTGGCGTTGCTTGAATTGGCACGCGAATCCTTGGTCGAAATTTCGCAAGCTGAAAATTTCGCTCCAATTTACGTAAAATTGGCCCATGCTCAATCCAACTGACGCCAAACGCATCATCGAAGCAGCACTGCTTGCTTCGCAAGAACCACTTTCATTGCAATCGATACGTCGTTTGTTTGATGAAGATATCGGCGTGGATACGCTGCGTCGTTTACTCGGCGAGCTGCGCGAGGAGTGGACCCCACGTGCCGTTGAGCTGGTGAATTTAGCGACCGGTTGGCGCTTTCAGACGCGTCCAGAATTTCAGCGCTTCGTCGATCGTTTAACGCCTGAAAAACCCCCACGCTATTCGCGCGCGGTGATGGAAACGCTGGCCATCATTGCGTATCGACAGCCTGTTACACGTGGCGATATTGAGGACATCCGTGGCGTGGCGGTGTCGGCACAAATTATTCAATCATTAGAAAATCGCGGATGGATTGATGTGGTCGGGCATCGCGAGGCTCCCGGCCGTCCAGCGTTATACGCCACCACCAAAAATTTTCTCGATGATTTGGGGCTACGCAGTTTGCAAGAGTTGCCCGCACTCGAGGAAGTTGCAAGGACACTTGAAATTGAGCCCACGCACACCCCACAAGAACCCGCGCCAGAAATCGCCGAGGTCGGCAACGTCGAGGACAACGCGGACCGCCACGCCGAGCCAGACGAGATCAGCGACGCCGAGCCCAGCGCGGACCGCCACGCCGAACCGAACGACGCGCCGCAAGTCGCCACTTCGCAGCCCGATCCGGAGCAATCCGCGTCCTGAAACGGATGCATTGACGCCCGCCCAATCGGCGTCGTTACAAGCGCCGGTGCGCTTGCAAAAATTATTGGCACAAGCCGGCTTTGGTTCGCGTCGCGAGATCGAACAGTGGATTGAATCAGGACGCATCACCATTAACGGCACGCCGGCAACGCTGGGAAATCGTGCGCGCGCTTCCGATCGTATTTTTTTGGATGGACAGTTACTCACGTTGCGTAGCGTGCATTCTGAGCGCCGTGTGTTGCTTTATCACAAACCGGAAGGCGAGTTAGTGTCGCGCCACGACCCTGAGGGTCGTCCCACGGTGTTTGCGCGTTTGCCGCGTTTAACGCAAGGCAAATGGCAATCGGTTGGGCGTTTAGACATGAACACCAGCGGTGTTTTATTGTTTACCAACGATGGCGAGTTGACCCATCGTTTAACGCATCCAAGCTTTGGCTTGGAACGCGAATACGCAGTGCGTGTGCTTGGTGGGCTGAGCGATGAAGAAATGGACCAATTGCGACAAGGCGTAACGCTGGATGACGGCTTGGCCAGCTTTGATCTGATTCAAGAAGCCGGAGGAGAAGGGGCGAATCGCTGGTACCACGTCACCTTGCGTGAAGGTCGCAATCGCGAGGTGCGTCGGTTGATCGAGGCGGTGGGTAAGCGGGTGAGTCGATTAATCCGAGTGCGCTACGGCACGATCCGATTGCCTGCCCGTTTACGCGCTGGACATTGGCAAGAATTGGCGGAGGTCGAGCTTGACGCATTACTTGCTTCTGGTCACGTTGAGCGAGCCCGCTGAACGATTGTTCTGAACGGAAAAATCCGTTATACTTCCGTTGTTTAACAGATGGGCTTCGGCCCATTTTTTGTTTGTGCGGCCGAAGTGTTGTTGTTGTCTGGCCGCACAGGCGGCATCAGCTTCGGGGCGCGCATGGCACGAATGGCAGACATCGTCGAGACCACCCTCCATGGGATGGGTTACGAAACCGTCGATGTGCAAGCTGGCAATCATGGCCGTTTCGTGCGGATTTTCATCGATCGACCCGAGGGTATTACGGTGGATGACTGCGCGGCGGTCAGCCGCCAGTTGACGCGGGTGTTTGCGGTTGAAGGTGTGGATTACGACCGCTTAGAGGTTTCATCGCCAGGGCTCGATCGGCCTTTGCGCAAAGCGGCGGACTTCGTGCGATTTGCCGGCGAAAAAGCCGATATACGCATGCGCCTTGCCGATGCATCTGGACGAAAGCGTTTTATGGGCGTGCTGCGCGGCATGGAGGGCACGCAGTTAAAAATCGAGGCAGACAGCGGAATTGTGCTGCTTGAATTAGATGATGTGGACCGAGCCAAACTCGTGCCGGATCTGTAGTGACTGTTGGGAGCAAATAAGATGAGTCGTGAAATCCTGCTGTTGGTTGATGCCCTGGCGCGTGAAAAAAACGTGGCCCGCGAGACGGTGTTTACCGCACTTGAAATGGCGCTGGCATCGGCCACCAAAAAGCGCTTCAGCGAAGACGTCGATGTACGTGTCGCGATCGATCACAACTCAGGTGATTACCTTTCATTTCGTCGCTGGTTGGTCATTCCAGACGAATCGCTTGAATACGATGCAGCCAAACACCTCACGCTAGAAGAAGCCCATGAGCGTGATACCAATTTAAAAATCGACGATTACGTCGAAGAGCCGCTCGAGCCGATTGAATTTGGTCGAATTGGCGCACAAGCAGCCAAGCAAGTGATCTTGCAGCGCATTCGTGATGCCGAGCGTGAGCAAATCCTGACCGACTTTTTAGCGCGTGGTGATGAGCTCGTAACGGGCACTGTGAAGCGTATGGAGCGTGGGAGCGCGGTGGTCGAGTCAGGTCGACTCGAAGCGTTATTACCGCGCGAGCACATGATCCCGAAAGAAAATTTACGCGTCGGTGACCGCGTGCGCGCTTGGGTGATGCGTATTGATCGTTCAGTGCGTGGCCCGCAATTGATCCTTTCACGTACTGCGCCGCAGTTCATCATGAAATTATTCGAACTCGAAGTCCCCGAGATCGAAGAAGGATTGCTCGAAATCAAATCAGCAGCTCGTGACCCAGGCGTGCGCGCCAAGATTGCAGTTTTTACCGCCGATAAACGCATCGATCCGATCGGTACGTGCGTAGGCATGCGCGGTTCGCGGGTACAAGCGGTCACCCAAGAACTGGCCGGAGAGCGCGTGGATATCGTGCTCTGGTCGGCGGATCCAGCCCAGCTGGTGATTGGCGCGTTGGCGCCGGCTGAGGTGTCTTCGATTGTGGTGGATGAAGACAAACACAGCATGGATGTGGTCGTCGATGAAGAAAACCTTGCCATCGCGATTGGTCGTAGCGGTCAAAACGTGCGCCTCGCCTCTGAGCTCACAGGTTGGACGCTCAATTTGATGACGCAAGAAGAGTCCGATCGTAAACAAGAAGAAGAAGGTAGCCGCATTCGTGCCTTATTTATGTCACGTCTTGATGTCGATGAAGAAGTCGCCGATATCTTGATTCAAGAAGGTTTCTCGACGCTTGAAGAAGTGGCCTACGTGCCGCTTAACGAGATGCTTGAGATCGACGCGTTTGATGAAGAAACCGTAAATCAGTTACGTAGCCGAGCGCGCAGTGCGTTGTTGGTGCAGGCCATTGCAAGCGAAGAAAAAGTGGGCGCAATCGATCAGAATCTTTTGCACCTAGAGGGCATGGATACTGAGCTCGCGGCGAAGTTGGCCGAAGCAGGCATCGCCACACGTGATGATTTAGCCGATCTTGCAGTGGATGAATTATCTGAAATGACCGGTGTTGACGAGGAGCGTGCCAAAACCTTGATCATGACTGCGCGTGCGCATTGGTTTGCCGACGAAGCTGCAAGCGCCAAGGAGGCAAGCTAACGTGGCACAAATGAGCGTAGCCCAGTTCGCCAGCGAGCTGAAGGTGAATCCATCGGTTCTGCTCGAGCAGCTGAACGCCGCTGGCGTCAGCAAAAAAGCACCCGACGATGCACTCTCGGAGCAAGACAAGGCGCGCCTGTTGGAGTACTTACAACGTGCGCACGGTACCTCCGAGCCGAAAAATAAAATTACCTTAACGCGTAAACAAACCAGCGAAATCAAAAAATCGGATTCCTCCGGAAAAGCGCGCACGATTCAAGTCGAAGTGCGTAAAAAACGCGTGTTTGTTAAACGCGAAGCTGGAGAAAATGTCGACGCGGTTGAGACGCCCGTTGCACCGCCTGCAGTTGAGCCGCCGCCGGTCGTTGCACCCGTGCTTGAAGTGGCGCCTGCACCGGTCGTCGAGGTCACGCCCGAGCCCGTGGTTGTTGAGCCTGAGGTGCCCGAGGTGGTTGAAGCCGTTCACCCAGAAGTTGCGACCCCAGAACCTGCAACACCAGAACCGGTAGCAGAGCCTGAGCCTGTTGCTAAACCGAAAGTGCGTCCAGCAGCCTCGGTGATTGACGCACGTGAAATGCAAATCCGCTCCGAAGAAGAGCGTCGTCAAAAACAACTCGCCGATATTCAAGCCGCTGAATTACGCGCAAAACAAGAGCGTGAAAAACGCGAGTCCGGTTTGCGTGCTGCAGAACGTGAAGCGCAAGCAGCGCTAGAGAAGGCCCGAGCCGAAGGTAAAGCTGCGCCTGCAGCCAATGAAGGAACGCTGCACAAGCCCAAGCTCAGTGCTGAGGATGCGGCGAAAGCCGACAAGAAAGCCAAAAAGCCAAAGACCACCACGATTCTCAAAGATGAATCGTCTCGTCGTCGCACCATCAAAACACGTGGTGATGCAGGCGGTGGTGTGGGTGGTTGGCATGTGCGCAGCGGCGGCCCGCGCCAAAAGCAACAACAACAAGAAGCCGAGGTGTCTAACTTTGCTGCGCCTACCGAACCGGTTGTGCGCGATGTGGCTGTGCCTGAGACGATTACCGTCGGCGAGTTGGCACACAAGATGTCCATCAAAGCCGCGGAGGTGATCAAAGCGCTCATGAAGATGGGCACGATGGTCACGATTAACCAAGTGCTTGATCAAGAAACCGCCATCATTGTTGTTGAAGAAATGGGCCACCGTGCAACAGCGGCCAAACTCGATGATCCAGAATCGCTACTCACCACCAGTGATGATGCAAAGTCTATCGAGCAAACACCACGCCCACCCGTTGTAACGGTGATGGGTCACGTTGATCACGGTAAAACATCGCTGCTTGATTACATTCGTCGCGCCAAAGTGGCTTCGGGTGAGGCCGGTGGTATCACTCAGCACATCGGTGCTTATCATGTCGAGACACCGCGCGGTGTGGTGACGTTTCTTGATACCCCAGGCCACGAAGCATTTACCGCGATGCGTGCACGCGGTGCCAAAGCGACGGATATTGTAATTTTGGTGGTCGCTGCAGATGACGGTGTAATGCCGCAAACGCAAGAAGCGATCAACCACGCTAAAGCAGCTGGCGTACCGATTGTTGTCGCAATAAATAAAATCGACAAACCTGAAGCAAATCTCGAACGTGTGAAGCAAGAGTTGGTTGGGCATGGAGTCATTCCTGAGGAGTACGGTGGTGATTCGCCGTTCGTGCCGGTATCTGCGCGCACGGGTGATGGCATCGACAACTTGCTCGAACAAGTTTTGCTACAAGCCGAAGTGTTGGAATTAAAGGCGCCGATCGAAGCCATGGCAAAAGGTGTGGTGATCGAAGCGCGTTTGGATAAAGGTCGCGGTCCAGTGGCAACCTTGTTAGTACAATCGGGCACCTTAAAACGCGGCGATATTGTGCTGACTGGCGCCGTGTATGGCCGTGTGCGTGCCATGTTGGACGAAAACGGTAAAGCCATTCAATCCGCAGGCCCATCGATTCCGGTGGAGATTCAGGGCTTATCTGATGTGCCGCAAGCGGGCGAAGACATGATGGTGCTGATTGATGAACGCAAGGCGCGTGAAATCGCGCTGTTCCGTCAAGGTAAGTTCCGTGATGTGAAGTTGGCAAAACAGCAAGCTGCCAAGCTCG
>CAWUMP010000162.1:0-5869 GCA_963923385.1 uncultured bacterium
ACACAAGGAGTATCGTCGGCAGCGTCAGATGTGTATAAGAGACAGCCCATCACCATTTCTGGCGATGTGCCCCAAGTCACTTGCGGGACGATCTCTTCAGCACGCAAAGTCACTTCGCGATCGAATTTCGCATCGGCATCGCTCACCAGCGTACGCCAGTAGGCCACCGCTTGTTCCCACTCTACCCCGCTTGGTGAAAATGGACGGCCCTTTAAATACTCGATGGTGGTGTCGTCCACGGCCACCAAGCCGGCGCGGGCGCCCGCCTCAATGGCCATGTTGCATACTGTCATGCGTCCTTCCATCGATAAGCCACGAATGCCACTGCCGGTAAACTCAATGGCGCAACCCGTGCCACCGGCCGTACCAATCCGGCCAATAATGGCTAAGACCACGTCTTTGGCTGTAACACCACGACCTAAAGTGCCGTCAATCGTCACACGCATGTTCTGCATTTTCTTTTGCACTAAACACTGCGTGGCAAGCACATGCTCCACTTCTGACGTGCCGATGCCATGGGCTAAACATGCAAACGCACCGTGCGTACTGGTGTGGGAATCACCACACACGACCGTCATCCCAGGCAAGGTCGCGCCGTTTTCGGGTCCAATCACATGCACGATGCCTTGGCGCTTATCCAAAAACGGGAAATACACTTTGGCACCGTACTCACGCATGTTGGCATCGAGTGTTTCGATTTGCAGACGCGAAATCGGATCAGTGATGCCAGCGATTCCAAGATGCCAATCGTTGGTTGGAGTGTTGTGATCAGCGGTCGCGACCACCGAAGACACACGCCACGGTTTTCGGCCAGCGATTTTTAGCCCTTCATAGGCCTGCGGGCTGGTGACTTCGTGCACCAAATGGCGATCGATATACAGCAACGCCGTTCCGTCGTCTTCGGTATGAACGACGTGGCTGTTCCATAACTTGTCGTAAAGGGTCTGACCCATGGCGAGTGCATCCGTGCGGGGGAAACCACAGATTATCCCACAGCAGCGTGCCGATCAGGGCTTGGGGCGCGCGGTTTCGTACAAGGGCTGCACACGTTGCACCATGGTCTGCAAATCGGCAATACGCGTGTCGTGGGAGGGGTGCGTCGATAAAAATTGCGGCGTCTGATCGCGACTCACGCGCTTCATTTTTTCCCACACGCGAATCGCCGCTTGCGGATCAAAACCCGCACGCGCGGCCAACTCCACACCAATGTGATCGGCCTCGGTTTCATCGGTGCGCGAGTTGGGCAAGTTAAAGGTCAGATCCATCACTTGTTGCGATAGATCGACGCTCCCGGCAGGCAAGCGCGCCATGATGCTCACCGCAGAAAAAAAGATGCCTTGTGCCATCGAACGCGAGGCGCGTTCTCGACCGTGTTCTCGCAACGCATGCGCAATTTCGTGTCCCATGATGGCTGCCGCTTCATCGTCGGTGAGCTGTAGTTTGTCGAGAATGCCTGTATAAAAGGCGATTTTTCCACCCGGCATACACCACGCATTGAGCTCTTTTGAGCTAATCACATTCACCTCCCAAGCCCAGCGCGGTGCATCGGGTCGGAACACACCGGTTTGAGCAATCAAGCGCCGGGCAATGGCCCGAATCCGCTCAACTTGCGCCGGATCTTGATTGAGTTCGTTTTTTTTCTGCGCCTCGGCAAGCACTTGTCGATAGGCCTTGACGGCCCCCTCGTTCACCGAACTCGATGACACCAACATCGCTTGCGAACGATCCACCCCCACCATGCCGGGTTGCGTGGTTTGCACGCTTTGGCATCCCACTAACAGCAATGCGCTAAAAAAGAGATAAATTTTTTGCATCGTGCGTTTTCTCATCTAAACGATCGACCAAACTCAAGCTGCAAAGCGTACCTGCCAAGCCACCAACACGCCACCCAGTAAAGCAAAACCCGCACACAAACTAAAACTGAAGGTCGGCCCCATCGAAGCCCATACCGCACCGGCGAGCAACATGCCAACTGCGCCACCCAAGCCATACGACAAGCTAGAGAATAACGCTTGGCCGCGCACTTGACGCTCTGCAGTAAATAACCGATGCACAGCGGCAATCGCCGCGGCATGATACGCACCAAAAGTCGCCGCATGTAATAGCTGGGCAAACACCAACACCGGCAACGATTCCACACACCAACCGATCAAACAAAAACGTAAGACCGCGCATGCAAATGCGGCCAACAAGACCGTGCGCAAATTCCACCGACGCAACACTTGTGGCAAAAAGAAAAACAACACGATCTCCCCCAACACACCGATGGTCCATAACCAACCCACCATCGTTTTGGAATAACCGTGTTGCACAAGATACAAGGAATAAAACGCGTACAGCGCACCATGCGCAACCGTCATACAAAACGCAGCGCCCAAAAAGGCGATCGTTCGCGCATCAAACCAACGCGCAGGCTCTGTGACAGAGTCATGTACTGTTTTTTTGACCGCCGACTCGGGTAGGGACCACGCCACCAACGCAGCGCCCATCGATAAACTCACCACGATCGGTAACAATGCCTGCGACACCCAGCGATCGAGGGCTGCACCTGTGGCAAGGACCGCAAGAATAAAACCCACCGACCCCCACATGCGTACCGGTCCATAGCGTTCGGGGTGATTACCCAAGGTGCTCATGGTGGTGGCTTCGACCAACGGCAAGGTGCCTGAGGAGGCAATGCCCATCAACAGCACCACCACGCACACTGGCGCAAAGCTTTGCGCAAACCACAAGCCCGCCAAACTCAATGCGGTAAACAACGTGCTCATCAAAATAAACGGTCGTCGCGCACCCCGCGTATCCGAAAGCCAACCCAATAACGCGGGCGCAAACACCTTCACCATTTGCGGTAAGGCAATCACCACCGAAATTTCAAGCGCACTTAATCCTAAGCGATCGAGATACAACGAAAAATACGGCGTGAAAGCACCGAGATACGCAAAATAGGCAAAATAAAAACCACCCAAGCGCGCAGGGCTGCTCACCCCTGACCATCGATTCACTTGGCGCGAACCACAACGGGTGACGCTGAACTCTCACGCACAATCAAGCGTACCGGTACGGCTTCAGTGCGCGCCACGTTCTCGCCTTGTAATCGTGCGACCAAACGCTCAGCAGCGCGTTGACCGATTTGCGCGGTGGGGACATGCAGCGTGGTTAATGCAGGTGACATTTCTGAGGCCAGTTCAATGTCATCAAACCCCACCACAGACAATTGCTCGGGTATCGAGACGCCTTGCGCCGCACACTCCAGCAACACACCAATCGCCAAAATATCGTTGCCACACAAAATAGCGCTAGGGACTTCGGCTTCACTAAGTAACTCACGCGTTGCGCTGCGAGCAGCCGCAATCGAAAACGCGGTTTCGACAATGGCTGAGGCTGGCAACACACGACCCACCGCCGCGCAAGCCTCGCGCACACCAGCCACGCGATCACGTGCCCGATCGTTGTGGGCTGTAAAGCCAGACAACATCGCAATGTCTTGATGACCTGCTTGACACACGTACTGCGCAACTTGTGCAGCTGCTAAGCGATTTGAAAAACCAACCGCGTAATGCGGGCCTGTGGCATCGATCGACCAGGTCAACTCTAATGGAATGCCCGATTGCGCAATCAATGCATACACCTCTGGTGGGTGATCCGTTCCCACTAACACCAAGCCATCTACGCCACGTGCCACCAAGGCGCGCACCACGGCCAATTCGGTGCTTGGGTTGTAATCGTGACTGCCTAACAGCAAGGTATAACCCGCGTTTGCCAAGCTGCGCTGTAGCGCTTGCGTCGAGTGCGCAAAAATAGGATTGTCCAGCGTAGGCACGACCGCACCAATCGTCATCGAACGACGCGACGCTAAGGCCCGCGCTGCGCCATGCGGCACATAGCCTAAACGCTCAGCGGCGGCACACACCGCCGCACGCGTGTCTTCACGAACGACTTGCGGATCAGCTAAGGCGCGCGATGCCGTCGAAAGTGAAACGCCGGCTGCGCGGGCCACATCACTGAGGCGGGCGGTCGCTTTTCGATGCATACAGGGGGCCGGAGACAAAAAAAGAAGTTCTCATCATAGCCTGAAAGCGCTTGCATCCGATGAGTTGTTGCGCTGCGTATTGACGCAATATCTCGACAACACTAATGTTTATGAAAGCGCTTTCATTCTATAGAGTGACTATTTTTTCTTCATCCACGGCGCACGATCTCGCAATCGACGCGACACACTTTTTCTCACTCACATGACCATCGATTACCTCAAAAAAGCCAGTAAGACACCAGACACCGAATCCGACCACGCCCAACAAGTGGCCGCCAGCATGTTGCGTGAAATCGAACTTCGCGGCGAAGCCGCGGTACGCGAGTACGCGCGCACGCTCGATCATTGGGAAGGCGATATCCTGGTGAGTGCTGAAGCCATCGAACAGCGCACCCGAGACATCCCTGCCGACATTAAACGCGACATCGAGTTCGCCACAGAAAAAGTGCGTCGATTTGCGTTGGCGCAACGCGCCTCGGTGCAAGAGTTTTCAACCGAAGTACATCCCGGTCTGATTGCGGGTCAGCGTTTAGTACCGGTCAATGTTGCCGGCTGTTACGTCCCCACAGGACGCTATGCGCATATTGCTTCAGCGTACATGGGCATCGCTACCGCCAAAGCAGCGGGCGTACCCACCGTCGTCGCCTGCTCCACGCCCTACAAAGGCGAAGGCATTCACCCGCAAGTGTTGTATGCCATGAAAGTGGCGGGGGCAGATGTGATACTGACGTTAGGTGGCGTACAAGCCATCGCCAGTTTGGCCTATGGTTTGTTTAGCGGCCAACCTGCAGACATCATCGTTGGTCCGGGCAACAAGTTTGTTGCCGAAGCCAAGCGTTTGTTGTTCGGTAAAGTGGGCATTGATGTGTTTGCTGGCCCGTCTGAAGTCGCGATCATTGCCGATGATTCCGCCGACCCAGCGATCGTTGCTTCTGATTTAGTCGGTCAAGCAGAGCACGGTCATGAATCACCGGCTTGGTTGTTTACGGATTCACGTGCCTTAGCGCAAGAGGTCATGCGCCGTGTGCCGTTACTCATCGATGCACTGCCCCCAACAGCACGCGATGCTGCAGGCGCTGCTTGGCGCGATTATGGTGAAGTCATTTTGTGCGACAACCGTGAAACCATGGCACAGGTTTCGGATCGTTACGCCAGCGAGCATCTCGAAGTGCACGCCCGCGATTTAGATTGGTGGTTAGCGCGATTGACTTGCTATGGCTCGTTGTTTTTAGGCGAAGAAACCACCGTCGCCTTTGGCGATAAAACCTCTGGTCCCAATCACATCTTGCCCACCAAAGGTGCAGCAAAATATTCGGGCGGCTTATCGGTACATAAGTTTTTAAAGCCACTTACATGGCAACGCATGACGCGTGAAGCCAACCGTGAAGTTGCGCAAGTGACTGCACGTATTTCGCGACTTGAAGGCATGGAAGCGCATGCCAGAACTGCAGATGATCGGTTAGCAAAATATTTCCCCGAACAACGATTCAATAAAGGTAATCCGGTGACGCAATGACATTGCGTGCTGCAGATTTATTTGATTTAAGCGGCAAAGTGGCGCTTGTCACAGGTGCGAACTCTGGTATTGGGCGCGAAATTGCCTTGGCATTGGCCGATGCTGGCGCAGCGGTTGTCCTGATGGCGCGACGCAAACATTTGCTCGAAGAATCACAAGCGCAGATTCAAGCGCTGGGGGGACGTGCCAGCACAATCAGTTGTGACCTGACTGATCGCGCTGCGTTACGTGACGCGGCAACACATTCCGCTGCCGCTTACGGTGCACCTGATATTTTGGTGCTGTCTCTTATACACATCTCCGAGCCCACGAGACCAGAGAGG
>CAWUMP010000163.1:0-5829 GCA_963923385.1 uncultured bacterium
TCCATCACCGTGGCACCGTGCGCGACTTCGATTTCTTTGCCGTCGATTTCAACTTTAAGCATGGTCTGTCCTATGCCGCTCGCGCGATTTTTTCCAGCGAGGCGTGTGCACCAGCGCGCCCCCAGCGCGGCTCACTTTGCGGGCCCTGCACCAAGCAGCGCTTGTTTGCGATGTGGTACTCAAACTCTGCACGAAAATGCTTGAGAAAACTTTTCACTGGTAACGCCGCGGCATCGCCCAGCGCGCAAATCGTTCGCCCAGCGATGTTGTCCGAAACGCTATTCAATAAATCGAGATCTTCGGCGCGTCCCTGACCGGTTTCAATCCGATGCACCACGCGGTACAACCAACCTGTGCCTTCGCGACACGGCGTGCATTGGCCACACGATTCTTCGTAATAAAAATACGACAGCCGCTCAAGCGCACGCACCATACAAGTGGTTTCATCCATCACAATGACTGCACCCGAACCCAACATCGAACCCGCTTTGGCAATCGCGTCATAGTCCATGTCGGTTGCCATCATGATGTCGGCTGGTAGTACAGGCATTGATGAACCGCCCGGAATCACCGCTTTGAGTTTGTTGCCATTGCGCACGCCACCGGCCATTTCAAGCAAGGCGGCGAATGGCGTACCGAGTTTGACTTCATAGTTTCCAGGACGATTGACATGCCCCGAGACTGAAAATAATTTGGTGCCGCCGTTGTTGGGTTTACCGAGCGCTAAGAACGCATCACCACCGTGACGCATGATCCAAGGCACTGCTGCAAATGTTTCGGTGTTGTTAATGGTGGTGGGTTTGCCGTACAAACCAAAGCTTGCTGGAAACGGCGGCTTAAAACGCGGCTGCCCTTTTTTTCCTTCAAGCGATTCAAGCAATGCGGTTTCTTCACCACAGATATACGCACCGTATCCCGCGTGGGCAAACAACTCAAAGCTAAAGGCCGATCCCAAAATGTTTTGGCCCAACAATCCCGCCGCACGCGCTTCGTCCAACGCAGCTTCAAAGCGCTCGTACACTTCCCAGATCTCGCCATGAATATAGTTGTAACCCGCGGTCGCGCCCATGGCGTAGGCACCGATGATCATGCCCTCAATCACGGCATGCGGGTTGTAACGGAGTAAATCGCGGTCTTTACAGGTTCCGGGTTCACCTTCATCGGAGTTGCAGACCAAATATTTTGCGCCAGGAAACGCACGTGGCATGAAGCTCCACTTCAAGCCAGTTGGAAAGCCCGCACCACCTCGACCACGCAAACCTGATTTTTTTAATTCAGCAATGACGTTTTCTGGTGGTACCGCATCCTTCAACAGCGTTTTTAACGCCGCGTACCCACCGCGTGCTTGATAGTCGGCAAGGTGCCAGTTCGCACCGTCCAATCCACGCATCAAAATTGCATCGGGTCCGTAATTGAGCATGTCAAACCTTCGAGACAGGATTGCGCTTTAAGTCTTCGATCAGCGCATCAAGTTTTTCGTGCGACATGCCGTCATGCATGCGCTTGTTATTTACTAACACGACCGGTGACATGGCGCAGGCCCCCATACACTCGCCCTCTTTGAGGGTAAATTTTCCGTCGCTGGTCGTTTCGTTAAAGTTAATTCCCAACCGCGCCTTGAGATGATCGGCTGCATCCAATGCCCCGCGTAATCCGCAGGGTAAGCACGTGCAAATGGTCAGCTTGTACTCGCCCACTGGCTTTAAGTTGTACATGTTGTAGAAGGTGGCCACTTCATACACCGCCACCGCAGGCATACCCAAATACTGCGCTACAGCGTCCATGGTTTCGGGCGCCAGCCAACCTTTTTCATCTTGCGCGATGATGAGCGCACCCATCACCGCAGATTGCTTTTGATCGGCCGGATATTTGGCGATCTCACGATCAATTTTCTGTAACGACGCAGCTGAAAGAACGGTGGTGGTATTCATTAGCGATCGATCTCACCAAACACGATGTCTTGCGTACCGATAATTGCCACAGCATCGGCAATCATGTGACCACGCGCCATCTCATCGAGCGCAGCCAAATGCGCAAAGCCAGGCGCGCGAATCTTTAAGCGGTACGGTTTATTGGCGCCATCTGAGACAAGATAAATACCAAACTCGCCCTTCGGGTGCTCAACTGCTGCATAGGCTTCACCCGGCGGAACGTGCATGCCTTCGGTAAAGAGCTTGAAGTGATGAATCAACTCTTCCATGTTTTGCTTCATCTCAACACGCGAGGGCGGCGCAACTTTATGGTTGTCGCAAATCACCGGCCCCGGGTTGGCACGCAGCCAATCGATACATTGACGCACGATATGATTCGATTGACGCATCTCTTCAATACGTACCAAATAACGGTCGTAGCAATCGCCATTCACGCCCACTGGGATGTCGAAATCAAGCTGGCCATAGACTTCATACGGTTGCTTTTTTCGCAGATCCCACGCAATACCTGAGCCGCGCAACATCGGACCAGTCAAGCCTAACGCAAGCGCACGCTCGGGTGCTACGACACCCACGCCGACCGTGCGTTGTTTCCAGATCCGGTTATCCGTGAGCAGTGTTTCGTAATCATCCACACACCCAGGAAAACGCTCCGTAAAGCGCTCAATAAAATCAAGCAGCGAGCCTTGACGATCGACATTCAACGCCGCCACCCCAGCGCGATTGCGCACTTTGGAGGCCTGGTATTGCGGCATCTGATCGGGCAAATCGCGATACACACCACCGGGGCGGTAATAGGCCGCATGCATTCGAGCACCTGAAACGGCCTCGTAGCAATCCATCAAATCTTCGCGCTCACGAAAGCAATACAAGAAGATCGTCATAGCGCCGATATCTAAACCGTGTGCGCCCAACCACAACAAATGATTCAAAATGCGCGTGATCTCATCGAACATCACACGGATGTACTGGGCACGCAACGGCACCTCAATGCCAGCCAATTTTTCAATGGCCATGACATAGGCATGCTCGTTACACATCATCGACACATAATCCAATCGGTCCATGTACGGCACCGACTGCAAAAAGGTACGCGTCTCAGCGAGCTTTTCTGTGCCGCGATGTAACAACCCGATGTGCGGGTCTGCCCGCTGAATAACCTCGCCATCGAGCTCAAGCACCAAACGCAACACACCGTGCGCGGCTGGGTGCTGGGGGCCAAAGTTCAGCGTGTAATTACGTATTTCTGCCATGATGAATTCAGCCTCGATCCGCAGGTTCGGCGTAATGATCTTCACGCACCACACGGGGCGTGACTTCACGCGGCTCGATGGTTACCGGCTGATAAATCACGCGGCGTTTTTCAGGGTCGTAGCGCATTTCTACGTGACCTGAAATGGGAAAATCTTTACGAAACGGATGCCCCACAAAGCCGTAATCGGTAAGTAAGCGGCGCAAGTCGGGATGCCCTTCAAAGACAATACCGAACAAATCAAATGCTTCGCGCTCATACCAGTTGGCCGCTGGCCAAACTGAAATCACCGAATCGACCAATGGAAAGTCATCGTCGGCACACAGCACGCGAACACGCAAACGTACGTTGTGCGACACCGAGAGTAAATGCAACACCACACCAAAACGTTTGGCCTCGCGCGGCGCATCACCCCACGTGGAGTAATCCATGCCACACAAATCAATCAACTGCGCAAAACCTAACTGCGGGTGATCGCGCAACAACTGCATGCTGGCCAAATACGCAGTCGGTGCCAGATCAAGCGTGAGCTCATCTAAAGCCGCGCTGAGCGATCGCACTTGATCACCGAGCACGGTGTGAAGCGTGTCATGCAGCGTTTGTACTCGGGGGCTCATTGCGTCAACTATTGGTGGCGTGGTCTGGGGTGGGTGCACTTAGCGTGCGATGGTATTAGTGCGCTTAATTTTGTTTTGTAGCTGAATCAAGCCGTAGAGCAAGGCTTCGGCTGTGGGTGGACAACCTGGGACATACACATCCACCGGCACAATTCGATCGCAACCACGCACCACCGAATAAGAGTAATGGTAGTAACCACCGCCATTGGCGCATGAACCCATCGAAATCACCCAACGTGGTTCCGCCATTTGATCGTAAACCTTGCGTAGCGCCGGCGCCATTTTGTTACACAACGTGCCAGCCACAATCATCACATCCGATTGGCGTGGGCTCGGACGAAAGACGATACCAAAGCGATCCAAGTCGTAACGAGCCGCACCCGCTTGCATCATTTCAACCGCACAACAAGCCAGACCAAAGGTCATGGGCCAGAGCGATCCGGTGCGTGTCCAATTGATGACTTTGTCAGCAGTCGTTGTGACAAAGCCTTGTTGCAGTACGCCCTCAATACTCATTGTTTATTCCCATTCCAGCGCACCCTTCATCCACTCGTAGATGAACCCAACCACCAAGATGCCTAAAAACAACAGCATGGCGAGAAAGCCAAACAAACCGATTTCATTCAGCACGATGGCCCACGGAAATAAGAAGGCGATTTCAAGATCAAATAGGATGAACAAAATCGCCACCAAGTAATAGCGCACATCAAACTTCATGCGCGCGTCTTCAAATGCCTCGAAGCCGCATTCGTATGGTGAACGCTTCTCTGGATCGGGACGATGCGGCGCAAGCACCTTACCCAAAATCAAGGGTAGTACGCCAACGGCGATCGCAACGCCGATAAACAGCAGGATTGGAAAGTACTCGGCCAGCATCAGGGGGAATTGGGTCCGTCTGTACCGTCAGTGTTGCAACAGCGTTAAGACCAAACCCAAAGACGGTTTAGCCAAGTGTGGTGCCCACGAGCAGACTCGAACTGCTACGGGTTTCCCCACCAGCCCCTCAAGCTGGCGTGTCTACCAATTTCACCACGTGGGCGGTGCGTCAAACTTTAAGATTATCGCTCAAAAACGAGGGAATGCCGAACTCAGTTCGGTACGTCTTTCGACTTCGCGGGCGGCGCATCTTGCGTCACACCTTTACTTGGCTCTTCAGACTTCGGCGCCTCAGCCGGTACCGCCGCCGCAGGCGCTGCATCCATTACGCCGCCCGAGCTCTTCGGTTTGTGGGTCGCCAAATAAGCCAATCCGAGGCTACTGATAAAAAACAAGGTGGCTAACACCGCCGTGGCCCGCGACAGAAAATTTGCCGATCCCGTGGCACCAAACAAACTGCTCGACGCACCACCACCAAAGCCCGAGCCCATATCCGCGCCCTTACCGTGCTGAAGCAGCACCAAACCAATAATGGCTAAGGCCACCACCACATGCACGCCTAAGGCCAGTTTCATCCACCATTCCATGTTGATTACCTCGTGTGCGCAGCTGCTGCGCAAATTGCTAAAAATTCTTCCGCAACCAGCGATGCTCCGCCGATCAACCCACCATCCACATCGGCCATCGCAAAAAGCGAGGCCGCATTGTTCGCCTTCACGCTACCGCCGTAAAGGATTCTTAAGCCGAGCGCGACCTCGGGTGCCAAGCCTGCAACCTGTTGGCGCAAAAACGCATGCACTGCTTGCGCCTGCGCCGGACTTGCCGTCTGCCCGGTACCGATCGCCCACACCGGCTCATAGGCAAGCACCGCATGCGACAGCGCTTCAACACCGGCTGCTTCAATCACCGCTTGCAACTGCGCAGCAACAACCGCTTCAGTTTGTCCTGCTTCGCGTTGCGCTAGGGTTTCTCCCACGCATAACACGGGCTGCAAACCAGCAGCCTGTGCCGCAACAAATTTCGCGGCAATCTGCGCGTCGGTTTCTCCAAATAGCGCACGACGCTCAGAATGCCCCACCAACACGCTGCGACAAGCAAACTCAACCAACATCTGCGCGGAAACTTCACCCGTGTAGGCTCCACTGGGTGCGGC
>CAWUMP010000164.1:0-5745 GCA_963923385.1 uncultured bacterium
GCAGTGATAGTGAACCGTTTCGAGCGGAAATACACGCAACAATTCTTCCGGAAATAAACGTACTAAAAGATCATGCGGTCGCATCGACTGCGATTCAGCGAGCGTGAGCGTACTGGCTAGGTGGGTAATGCGATCCCATCCATCGGCATCACGTAATTGTGCGGTTGGCAGTTTTTCAAGCAACAAACCACAACTGGCTAGTGGATCGGTTTGTAATAATAAAAACGTCGCGAGTTGCTCCGACTGATCAAGGTAATGCCCAAAAATTTCTGGTAGATGCTCGCCTGTAATGGGCACCAAGCTTTGATAATGCTGACCTGTACCCAAATCTTCGACGGTAAGCGCAATCCGTCCATCGCCTAGCAGCGTGCGGGCAGTGCCATGCGCGGATGGTGCATGTTGCGCCATACCACGGATTTGTCGCTCTGCTGTGCAGTCGGCAACTAGCAAGGGGACCGGACCATTGCCTCTGACTTGCAATGAAACGCGCGTGTTGGCTTTGGTGGTTGCGCCAAGCAAGGTCGCCATCGCAGCGCTTTGTCCAAGGAGTTCTAACACGGCCGGAGGGTAATTACGCCCGGCGCTCATGTGTTGCCACGCTTGCGTTAAACAAACAAAGCGCCCGCGGATATCTAACGACTCAAAAACAAAACGTTGTAAAAAATCTGTTGCCATGCCTATCCCAATCAACACGCCGTCGGTCTGCTTTGATGGCAAGCTTGCCATGCCGAATCGTACCCAATTTCAATCGATCGTACCGGAAGGTTCCCTGTTGGCGGCGCGGCTGCTAAAATATGCGTCTTAATTCATCATCTGTGGAGCGGCAATGACTTATCTCGTCACGGAAGACTGCATCAAATGCAAATACATGGACTGCGTTGAAGTTTGCCCAGTCGATTGTTTTTACGAAGGCGAGAACATGCTCGTCATCAATCCAGATGAGTGCATCGATTGCGGTGTATGCGAACCAGAATGCCCACCGGGTGCGATCTTGCCGGACTCAGACGCAAAAGCCGAGCGCTGGTTACAGGTCAACACAGACTTTTCGGCCAAGTGGCCCAACATCACGCGCAAAGGCACTGCCCCTGCCGATGCTGAGGCACATAAAGGTGAAGCGGATAAGTACGAGAAATACTTTTCATCCAACCCCGGAACCGGCGCTTAAGTGTTTTGCGTGATGTGCGTTGCTTCAAACTGCGTGCGAAGTTCTGTTTTTAGGACTTTGCCGTAGTTGTTTTTGGGCAGTGCCGTCACAAAGCGGTAGTGCTTGGGTCGTTTAAAACGCGCAATATTTTCTAAGCACAAGGTTTCTAGGCTCGTCGGTGGTGGCGCTGTCTCACCTGCATGGCACACCACAAACGCCACGACCGCTTCGCCCCACATTGCATCCGGAATGCCAACCACCGCGCATTCACTGACTGCTGGATGTTTTAGTAACACTTCCTCTACTTCGCGAGGATAGATGTTCGATCCGCCAGAGATGATGAGATCTTTGGCACGATCCTGCAGCTTTAAGTAGCCCTCTGTATCGAGACTGCCTAAATCACCGGTGTATAACCAACCGTCTTTAATAGCGCTGGCGCTGGCCGAAGGGTTGTTCCAGTAGCCCGACATTACGCAATCACTACGCGTGATGATTTCGCCAATTTGATGCGGTGCTTGATCATGGCCCTGTGCGTCAACAACGCGCACCGCAACGCCGTGTCGAGGTTGTCCACACGTCGCAAGGCGTTCTGGGTGTGAGGCGTGCGCAGCTAAGGTGTGATGTTGTTGTGATAACCCAGTGATGGTCATCGGGCTTTCGCCTTGACCATACAGGTTGTACAGATGCGCGCCAAATAAATCCACCGCGCGCAAAGTGTCAACTAAATACATCGGCGCGCCGCCGTAGATGAGTGTTTTTAAATTGGGACTCGGCGATGCTTTGGCGTGAGCGAGTAGTCGCAGCACCATCGTGGGCGCTGCAAAGAAAGACAAATTCGGCGTGCACTGGAGTAGGTTGAAAACTTCATCCGCATCAAATCCACCCGCGGTTGGGATCACGTTACGCGATCCGGCGCTGAGATGCGCTAGACCATATAACCCCGAGCCATGAGAGAGCGGGGCTGCATGCAAGATGCTATCGCTGGTGTCGAGCGGATCAATGTCAGCGTAATACGCCTGAATCATGTGATGAAGCTGTTGATGTGTGAGCTTTGCTCCCTTGGGGGTTCCTGTCGTGCCACTGGTGTAGAACAACCACGCCAATTCGGATGCGTGCACTGGTGCGTAGTGCGTCGACGCGTTGTGTGCGCACCGCCGAAGGTATTCTGGGCTATCGACAACAATGCAAGCCGTCGTGGCACGTTGCGGTCCGCTGCCATCGCGCGACACAAAACACAATTGCGCATCGCAGTTTTCTAAAATCCAATCGAGTTCACGTGGATGGAGCTTTGCATTGATTGGAACTGCCACCAAACCCACAGCCCAACACGCATACAGAATGACAAAGTAGGCGGGACTGTTAGGTAAAAAGAGCGCTACGCGCGCTCCTTCATTTAAACCCATTGCGCGTAGGCCCGCACCGAGTTGCATGGCTTGTTGCGCCAAATCTGCGTAGCTCAAAATTGCTTGGGTGCCTAAGGCGAGCGCCGTGTGGTGAGGGCTACGTTTGGCTTGTCGGGATAGGCTGGCAAATAAATTCATGTCAGCGGTAAAGAAAAAAAACGCCGCGCGTTTTGACTCGTTTGGTGCGCGAGCGCTTCGGCAGGTTGATCAAGAGCGCGCGCCACAGTGCGCAAAATATGCGGCAAGAATGCAGGTTCATTACGACGCGCTTTGGGTTGTGGACGAAGGTCTCGGGGAGTGAGGTAGGGTGCATCTGTTTCAAGCATCAAACGATCGGCGGGTATGTCGCGCACTAAGGCATGTAAATGTGCACCACGTCGTTCATCGCAAATCCAACCCGTGATACCAATAGACAAACCTAGATCAAGGTAGGCGTATAACTCTTCGCGCTCACCTGTAAAACAATGCGCCACCGCTGCGGGAAGTTGATCGCGGTACGCATGCAAAATGTCGGCAAAGCGTGGATGCGCATCGCGCGAATGCAGAAATAAAGGCTTACCAAGTTGACAGGCCAATTCGATTTGCGCAACAAACCAACGTTCTTGATCTGGATGTGGCGTGTATTGACGATTGAAGTCGAGGCCACATTCACCCACAGCAACAACTTTTGGGTCCTGTAGTAGCACGGATAACGCATCGATCGCGGCGTTGTTACATTGCCCCGCTTCGTGCGGATGGATGCCCGCCGTGCAAAACAAACGATCTCGCGTCTGCGCGAGTTGGCGTGCTGCGCCACTGGATTCGACACTCGTGCCAGTCACGATGAGTTGCTCTACCCCAGCAGCGTGGGCGCGATCAATCACTGCATCGAGGTCACTCGAGAAGCTGGTGTGTGTCAGGTTGGCGCCAATATCAATGGTGGGTAGATGCATGCGTGGTGAGCGTGTTTGGTGTGGGCCAGCGTAGGTAAAGAGCGTGTAAATTCGGTTTGACTTGTTGGCTCGCCAGCGTTAAATTGAATGCCGGCCGGAGTCTCGGTTCCAATTTATTTTATCCATATCCACAGGGGAAACTTATGAAACCCGTCTTTATTCGTTTGATCAGCCGCGTGTTGCTCGTTTCGATGTTGGCCGCACCGTTCCAGGCCGTACAAGCTGGCATGATCGGTACCGATCAAGTGGCTGTTCAGTCTGAGCGCGAAGCTGTTCTCAGCGCCATGAGCCGCCCAGAAGTCGTTAGCCAGCTGCAGTCCTTGGGCGTGGATGTGTCGGTGGCCAAAGATCGCGTGGCTGCCATGACCGATGCCGAAGTTCGTAACTTGGCTGGTCAAGTGGATACCGCACCTGCTGGTGCCAAGCTCACCACCTGGAGCGCCATTTTCTTGATCGCCATTGCTGTCTGGGTGTACTACGCCTACGGCAAGAAGTAATTCTGGATCCAGGATTGCTCGCAATCCTTTTAAACGCCCGCCACTTGGCGGGCGTTTTCATTTTAGGCTTCAGTTTATGTGTCGGCCTGTCCGGTTGCGCCTTGGTGTTACCGCAAACTACCGCCCTACGCGAGGTCAAACCCGCAGGTTTACCTGATCAAGTCGAGCTTCAAGAAACACCTTTCGTCGCGCAATCCGACTACCAGTGCGGTCCAGCGGCGTTATCGATGTTACTCACGCCGCATCGCCCTGAGATCAAGCTTGAAGAGCTGATTCAGCAGGTATATTTACCTGGCCGCCAAGGTAGCTTACAAGTCGAAATGCTCGCTGCGCCAAGACGACACGGTTTGGTGTCTTATCCATTGGCCCCGCGTTTAGAAGATGTGATGCGTGAAGTGGCTGCGGGCAACCCAGTCATCGTATTGCAGAACTTTGGTCTCTGGCCCGTGAGCTTGTGGCATTACGCTGTGGTGATTGGTTACGACTATCCCAAAGGCGAACTTATCTTGCGATCGGGTGAAAAGCGTCGATTGCTGATGCCTTTTGAGGTGATGGAGTACATCTGGGAAGATGGCGGCTATTGGTCGATGGTGGTTGTTCCACCAGAAAAAATTCCCGTCACTGCGGCAGCCCAACCGTATTTAGAGTCGGTTGCTGCACTTGAGCGCGTCAAACAAAATGCCGCAGCAAAAACTGCGTACCAAAGCGCATTGCAGCGTTGGCCAGACAGCGTCACCGCTCGGCTCGGGCTATCGAATACCCACCACGCATTGGGTGAGCTCAAGCAAGCCGAGGATGTATTGCGTCGTGCCCTAGAAATTCAGCCCGATTCGGTGATTTTTTTAAACAACTTAGCGCAGACGCTATCCGACCTCGGACGCAACGCAGAAGCGCTGACCTTGGTCGATCAAGCCTTGTCGCTCGGTGGTCCGTACATGAAAGCAGTGAGTGAGACACGCGCGCAAATTTTGCAACGCGATCCGCGTTTAGCGCCGCGCAGTCCTTAAAAGTAATTAGCTTTCTCAAAGACGCGCAGCGCGGTTTGCAACCACATCTGTCAACGCCGCGCCGCGCTGAGCAAAGACAACTTACTCCAATAAGCCCTGCGCGGTGACCGGTTAGATGGTTATCCGCCGTAAAGGTAGTGTGGCAGCCATAAGGTGAGGCCAGGCCACAGATACATAAACACCATGCACAGGATCACGATCAGCATATACGGCATCATGCCGGCGAAAATCTGATTGAGCGTGACATGCGGTGGCGAGACCCCCTTCAAATAAAAGGCCGACATCGCCACGGGTGGTGAGAGGAACGCCGCTTGTAGATTCACGAACACTAAGGTGCCCCACAAAATCGGATCGATGCCAAAGTGTTTGAGCAGGGGCAAGAAAATCGGCACGAAAATGACGATGATCTCGGTCCACTCCAGCGGCCAGCCCAATACAAAGATAATGGCTTGTGAGAGCAACATAAATTGCACGGGTGAAAGATTCAATGACATCACCCAGTGTTCGACCAATTGCTGTCCGCCTAAGATGGCAAAGACGGCCGAAAACAATGCAGAGCCAACAAACAACCAACACACCATCGAGGTGGTCTTGGCAGTTAAGAAGATCGATTGTTTGACCTTCGAAAAGTCTAACGTACCTGCTTGTATGGCAAGTAAGAACGCACCCGCAGCACCAATCGCCGCCGACTCTGTCGCAGTGGTGATACCCTGTCTCTTATACACAGCTGACGCTGCCGACGATACTCCTTGTGTAGATCTC
>CAWUMP010000165.1:0-5724 GCA_963923385.1 uncultured bacterium
AGATCCTCTCTGGTCTCGTGGGCTCGGAGATGTGTATAAGAGACAGACTAGGGATTGCTGGATTATCCAAATCGATGGCGTTGGATATGGCGAAGTTCAATGTCACCTCGAACTGCATCTCGCCGTTTGCGTGGAGTCGAATGATTGGTTCGATTCCAACCGAGACGCCCGAACAACAAGCACGTGTCGATAAACTCAAGGCCATGGAAACGGCCAAGATCGCGCCGCTCGCGGTGTATTTGGCCTCGGATGCATCGCAAGCGGTGACCGGTCAAATTTTTGCTGTGCGTGCCAACGAACTCTTTTTAATGAGCCAATCGCGTCCCTTGCGTTCGGTGCATCGCGCCGAAGGTTGGACCGCGCAAAGCATTGCTGAGCATGCCATTCCGGCCATGCAGGCGCACTTTTATTCACTGGATCGCTCGCAAGACGTGTTCAGTTGGGATCCGATCTAAACCATGATTGATTACGCCAAACTAAAGCAATGGTCTTTTCCAGACGTGGTGCAAACCTACAGCGCCAAAGACAGCATGTTGTACGCGCTCGGTGTGGGCTTGGGTCACGACCCAATGGACGCGCAGCAATTGCAGTTCGTCTACGAAAAAAATCTACTCACCTTGCCGACGATGGCCGTGGTCATGGGCTACCCCGGTTTTTGGATGAAGCATCCCGATTCGGGCATTGACTGGGTCAAGCTCGTGCATGGCGAACAATCACTGACCTTACATCAACCACTCCCGCAAGCCGGTACGGTGATTGGTCGATCGCGTGTGACGGGCATTGTGGACAAAGGCGCAGGAAAAGGTGCGTTGGTCTATCAAGAACGCACACTACACAACCAAGCCGATGGTGCGTTACTGGCCACCATGGGACACGTGACCTTTTGTCGCGGCGACGGTGGTTTTTCGGATCATCCCAACAACGGTCCCAAAGGCGGTGATGCGCAGCAACCTGCACGACCCGCAACACCAGACACAACGCCCGATGCCATATGCGATCTACCCACACTGGCGCAAGCTGCTCTCATTTATCGGTTGTGCGCAGATGACAACCCACTGCATGCCGAACCGGCGGTGGCCATCGCCGCAGGATTTCCGCGTCCAATATTGCATGGCCTCGCAAGCTATGGTGTGGTCGGGCATGCCATTTTAAAAACGTATTGCGATTACCAACCTGCACGATTGAAATCGATCGGCGTGCGCTTTTCTTCGCCGGTCTTTCCGGGCGAAACGATTCGTACCGAAATGTGGCAACGTGACAAAGACATTTCCTTTCGCGCCAAAGTCCTTGAACGCGATGTTGTGGTTATTTCGCACGGTACGGCCACCATCGCATGATTCCGCGCACCGATCAGCATCGCCTGTTGGCTGATGCGGCGCGCGAATTTTCAGCGGAACACACGCCAGCGCGTTTACGCGCTTGTCGAGCGCGCGACCCAGAATTTGATCGCAGCATTTGGACAGCCATTGCCCAGTTGGGTTGGTTGGGTTTATTGGTCGATGAGGCCGATGGTGGATTAGGCGCCACGTTTGAGGACATGGGCCAGTTGGTTTATGCCTGGGGTCACGCTTGCGCGCCTGAACCGTTGGTTGCCAGCGCGGTTCTTGCATGTCGCACACTCGCTTTAGGAGATGGACCCGCGCGCAGCCATTTACTCCAACAGTGCATCGATGGCAGTCACCTGCTGGCCTTAGCGGCAGACTCAACCACCGATCCGACAAAAATCAGCGTGACCTACGCACACGGCGTACTAAACGGTTCGTGTCGATTTGTCGTGCCTGCACATGCCGATGGTTATTTAGTGGCAACGCATGCAGGGGTGTTTCATGTGCTCGCCAACAGCAGTGGATTCAGTCTGCAACGCGAAACACGCGCCGACGGTAGTGCCGCGGCATGGATCACGTTGTCTAATGTTGCCGCACCGCCAGCGCAACGCGTAGCATCCAATTTAAACGGCTGCTTACAAGCCATCGATGAAGCGCGCATTTTGTGCGCCATCGAAATGTCGGGCATGGCGGCACGCATGCTTGAACTCACTTTAGCGTATCTGCGCACCCGCGAACAATTTGGTCAAGCGATCGGTCGCTTTCAAGCCTTACAACATCGCGCCGTCGATTTATACCTGGCTGAACAGCTCGCGCGCGATGTCACGCAAGCAGCCTGCATTGCACTGGACACACCACTGGATTCAACCGCACGTCATTTACTTGCCTGTCGAGCCAAAGCCCGCGCGAACACCAGCCTGAATCGTATCGCGCGTGAAGCCGTGCAATTACATGGCGCGATGGGTTTTACCGACGAGTATCAATTGGGTCTGTACGTTAATCGTACACTGACCTTGTCTGCATGGTTAGGCAACACCACGGATTTACAAGCCGCGTACGCAGCGCACGCCAATGACGTTGAAGTGCTCAGCGCATGAACGCTTCATCCACGCAAGATTGGAATGCACTGGACGATGAGGCGTTTCGCACGCTGATTCGATCGCGTTTTGAAGCAGATTACCCCACCCATTTACGCTACACCTCACGGCGTTTACGTTGGCATGAAAACGGCGAATGGTATCGACACATGTCCGCGATGGGTTGGATTGCACCAGCTTGGCCAGCAGCGCACGGTGGCATGGGACTGAGTCCAACCAAACTACTCATCTTTCACGAAGAGCAAGAGCGTTGGGGTATTGGGCGCTTTCAAGATCACGGCATCTTGATGGTGGGACCGGTGCTGATTCGCTTTGGTACCGATGCGCAACGTGAACGTTGGTTACCGCGTATTCTTTCGTGCGAACACATTTGGGCACAAGGATATTCCGAACCCAACGCAGGGTCTGATTTGGCCAGCTTGCGTACCGAAGCGCGCATCGAAGGCGATGCGTTTGTGATCACCGGCCAAAAAATTTGGACCACCCTCGCGCAAGACGCCACTCACATGTTTGTGCTGGCCCGAACCGACAAACAAGCAAAAAAACAAGCGGGGATTAGTTTTATTTTGGTCGATCTCACCTCACCCGGTGTGCGTGTTCGACCGATTCGCGATCTGGCCGGGCATGAAGAATTCAACGAAGTATTTTTTGATCACGTGCGTGTCCCCATCGACCACCTTGTCGGTCCGCTCAATGCAGGATGGGATGTAGCCAAAGCATTACTTGGTTTTGAGCGCATCCATATCGGTAGCCCGAAATTACCGCAATACGCCTTAGGCATCTTAGCGAAGCTTGCCGAATTGCGTAGTTGTCATACCGACCCAGTGTTTAAGGCACGCTTTAATGCCTTGCGCATGGATATTGAAGATCATTGCGATATCTACGCCCGCTTTGTCGAGATCGTCAAACGCGGCGAACCCCTACCGCCCGAAGTATCGATACTGAAAATTTTAGCCACCGAAACCTTTCAACGTGCCGCCGATTTGATTCTTGAAACGGCTGGCCCCGCCGCGCAATTACACGGTAGCGTACCCATTGGCGATGGCCTGATTGATTTACTGGGTCCGTTTTATAAAGCCATGCCAGCAAGTATTTATGGCGGCTCTAACGAAATTCAGCGCAATATCTTGGCTAAGAACGTACTGCATCTATAAATTGTTGTTGCTATAAAAAAATAAGGAGACTGTGCATGTCCTACAAAACGCGTGGCCCACTGGTCTGCATGCGAAGGGTCAACATGCTATGGCTCTGCCTGCTTGTGTTATGCGCGAGTGTCACTCTCCATGCGCATGCAGCAGATGCTTACCCAGCAAAACCGATCCGCTGGATTGTGCCCTTTCCACCGGGCGGACCCACCGATGGCTTTTCGCGTATCGCCGCTAGCGCCCTGGGTCGTGAGCTCAATACCACTGTGGTAATTGAAAATATTGGCGGCATGGGTGCAGGGATCGGTATGCAGGCACTGGCGCGTGCCGCCGCCGATGGTTACAGCATTGGCTTAAACACCACCGGCTCACACACCATCAACCCACATTTGTACGGAGCGAAGCTGGGCTATGACCCCATCACCGATTTCACGCCGATCACGTTGGCTGCTGATTACGTGAATGTTTTAGTGGTGAATCCAAAGCTTGGGATCAACAACGTCGCCGAGCTGATCGCGTGGGCCAAAGCCAATCCTGGTAAAGCGACGTTTGGATCCGCGGGTAACGGTGCCTCGAATCACTTGCACGGCGAATTACTCAAGCAACTCACCGGCGCGCCAATGCAGCATGTGCCTTATCGCGGCAGTGCACCTGCCATGCGTGATGTTATTGGTGGTCAACTCGCGTTTATGTTTGATATTCCCATCACTGCCATGCCGCAAGCGCGCGCGGGTTTAGTCAAAGCGATTGGTGTCACTGCCGATAAACGTAGCCCATTTGCACTTGAAGTTCCCACGATGGCTGAAGCCGGGATTAAAGGCTTTGCCGAGGCCGGTGGTTCCCTTTGGTTTGGTGTGGTTGGTCCAGCCGGCATGCCACGACCCATCGTGAATACGCTGAATGCCGCTCTGGTACGTGCCCTGCGCTCACCTGAAGTGCGTGAACGAACGGCCGCGCAAGGATTTACGATCGTCGCGAGCCCACCCGAGGAACTCACCCGCGTGATGAAAGCCGATTTACAAGCATGGGGACGGATCGTGCGCGCGTCTGGCGCGATCGTGGATTAAGCCCATGGCTGCCATCACGCCGATCCATTCAACCGCCGCCACCGAGGATGCATTGGCGCAACCCCTGTTACCGGATGCGCAGGGCCAAAATTTATTTGTAGCCGATCCGGACCTGCGTGGCTTACTCGCGTTGTATTTAGATCCCCAATTGTTTGCCCACCTTTTGCCGCACATCGAGCGACTCGGCGCGTTGGCAGGCACTCGGTTAGACACCGCCGCGGCCATTGCCGATCGCAATCCATCGCAATTGCATCATCGCGCACGCAACGGTGAACACCGTCAATGGATTGAAAAGCATCCGGCGTATCGCGAATTAGAACAAGTAGCCTTTGCAGAGTATGGATTGGCGGCGATGTCGCATCGCGCTGGTGTTCTCGGTTGGCCAAGTCCATTACCGCCGCTCGTGAAATATGCCCTCACCTATGTGTTTGTACAGGCCGAGTTTGGCGTGTGTTGTCCATTGTCGATGACCGATGCGGCCGCCCGTACGATCAGTAAATTTGCCGATCCGGCGTTGGCCGCGCGTTACTTGCCTGGACTCACTGCGCAAGATATGGACTCGCTCACGCAAGGCGCCATGTTCATGACTGAACAAGGTGCCGGCTCTGATGTGGGTGCCACACGAACGCAAGCGCGCCGCGAACACAATGAATGGCGTTTGTATGGTGATAAGTGGTTTTGCTCTAATGCTGATGCTGGGGTTGCGCTCGTCCTGGCAAGACCCCAAGGCGCGGCAACGGGCACACGTGGCTTATCGTTGTTTTTGCTGCCGGCACGATTACCGGACGGTCGCGCCAATCGCTATCGCATTGTGCGACTGAAAGACAAACTCGGTACGCGCGCCATGCCCTCAGGAGAAATCATTCTAGAAGGGGCCACCGCATACATGGTGGGTGATCCAGAGCGTGGCTTTGTACAAATGGCCGACATGATCAACATGTCGCGATTGTCCAACGGTATGCGCGCGGCTGGTCTGATGCGCCGTGCGCTCACCGAAGCATTATTTATCGCCCGCGGACGCGATGCGTTTGGGCAGCCGTTGATCCACTTGCCGCTGATGCGTCGGCAATTACTCAAGATCATGCTGGCG
>CAWUMP010000166.1:0-5695 GCA_963923385.1 uncultured bacterium
CACTTCAATTTGATGCGCCGCCAGCGCCTGCGCGATACGTGCATCATCAGTAGCCACCACGACCCGTTCTGCGCCGCTGGCGCGGGCACGCTCGGCTACGCGCACGACCATTGGTTTACCCGCGATGTCTGCCAGCGGTTTTCCAGGAAAACGGCTCGATGCGTACCGCGCCGGAATCACCACAATAAATGCCGTCATGCGGGCGATTCATCCGCAGCAAGCTGACGCGCCTCGTTTTCTAACATGACCGGAATGCCATCGCGAATGGCGTAGGCCAATCGATCGGCTTTGCAAATGAGCTCTGCCGTTTCTTTTTGATACAACAACGGCCCTTTGCAAATCGGGCAAACCAACAGTTCAAGTAGCTTTGTATCCATCCGGTGCTCCACGCAATTGTTGCAGGCGTTGATGCATCCACACACCAAACGCGGGGTCGAGTTCGGCATCCACCGGCAGTGACCACCAATGGGCTTGCGCAAACGCAGCGCATTTTACGGCATCCTTTTCAGTGAGGATGACTGGGTGCGCATCATCAAAGTGGACATCTGCAGCAACAAACGGGTGATGATCGTCAAACGGATGTTCAATGACCTGCATCCCGAGCGCACGCAGTTGCGCAAAAAAACGCTGCGGTACGCCAATACCTGCTACAGCATGCACGCGTTGATCGTGCAACGCAGTCAGCGGCAAGGTACGCGCCGGATCCACCAAATTGACCAACTCGCGTGGCACCAGCTGCATGGCAAAGCCATCCCTGTGTTTGGTCTCGCGAACCACGACCGCGTCGACACGATTTAATCGCGTCGCTGGTTCACGCAAAGGTCCCGCAGGAAACAACCAACCGTTACCAAAGCCTCGCGCATCAACGAGTGCAATTTCCAGATCGCGTGCAAGCGCTTGATGCTGCAAACCATCATCACAAATCAATACCGTACAGTCTGGATGTGCAGCCAATAGCGCGCGTCCCGCCGCCACTCGATCGACACCTACCCATACCGGCACCGCGCAGCGTTGCGCCAACATTACCGGCTCATCGCCCACTTGCGCTGGATCGGACTGCGCGTTGACTGATACAGGGTTCGCGTGCGCTTTGGCGCGCTCTCCGCCGTGACCACGACTTAAAATACCCGGGCGCTCTCCGGCAGCCCGGAGCGTTTGTGCAAGCCACATCACCAGCGGCGTTTTACCGCTCCCGCCTAAGCGCACATTACCCACCACAATCACCAACACCGGCAATCGATGCGTGCGTAAGACGCCCATTCGATACAGTGCGCGGCGTACACACAGCGCGATTAAAAACAACCAAGAGACAGGCAATAACGCAAACGCGACCCACGTACGCGTTTCCCAATGCCGTTGTAACCAAGCGCTCAAGGCGCGATCGCAACTATTTGGTTGCGCTGGCCTGCGTGGTGAAGGTGAGCTGCGCGTATCCGGCCACGCGAGCCGCCTCCATCACGCGCACCACCGATTGATGCGAGGCTTGCGCATCCGCGCTGATCACAATCACTGGATCTTTTTGCGAGCCCGCCGCTTGGCGCAAGCTGGCCGCAAGTGTGTCGATGTCCGTAAACATCACCGCGACTTTGTTAATTTGATACTGTCCGGCAGCATCCACACCAATGGCGATTTCATTGGATCGTTCTGGTTGTTTTTCTGCGTCTGCGGTGGGCAGATTAATTTGTAATTCGGTGTACTTCGAGTACGTGGTGGTGATCATCAAAAAAATGAGGATCACCATCATCACATCGATCAAAGGAACAAGATTAATCTCGGGCTCTTCGCGTACCCGTCCAGGACGAAAATTCATCGCGTGATATCGCTACGTTGACCCTGCACCACATCCACAAGACGCGCAGCGGCTTGCTCCATTTGCACAACGTATCCATCCACCTTGCCACGAAAGTGTCGATAAAAAATCATGGCTGGCACAGAAATGGCGATGCCAAACCCCGTGTTGTAGAGCGCCACAGAAATCCCGTAAGCCAATTGTTGTGGATTGGTACCCGAAGGCGATTGCGAGCCAAAAATTTCAATCATGCCAACCACGGTTCCAAACAAGCCCATCAACGGCGCAATCGAAGCGATCGTGCCTAGCGTGGTTAAGAAACGCTCGAGATCATGCGCTGCTGCACGTCCGGCCTCTTCGATCGCCTCTTTCATTACTTCACGCGAGGCATGCACATTACGAAGACCGGCGGCCAACACACGACCCAAGGGAGAATCAGCGGCTAGCGCTTCAATCACCTCGGGGGTGATGCCACGTTGCTGGTAAGCGGTCAGCGCCTGTTGCAACAGAGTCGATGGCACCACGCGCGCATCTCTTAGCGAGACAAAGCGCTCAAGAATAAGCGCCAGCGCAATAATGGAGGCCAACAGTAATGGCCAAATGGGCCAGCCAGCGGCTTGAATGATGGCGAACAATTGTTTCTCCCAGTCAGGCCATGGTATTGCGCCTGCACATGACCACCCCAAGGGCGCACGATTGCGCGGATGTGCGATCAGCCGAGCACTTTAGCCAAAGCCCCCCGTGCCAGCAAGCCATCTCGGGCATCGCAACGCAGTGATCGCGACCATGCACCGTAAAAACAGTGTCAATTCCACATGGCGAGCAGACTTTATCCACAGAACCTGTGGATAAGTTTGTGGATTGTCGTTGAACAGGCCAGCCCAAGCCTTAAAAACACAGGGGAAAGCGTGCATTGCTTAAAAAATAAGCAACGCGCATGCGTATAAAAAAATAACGGTTGCACAAATGACTTGTATTGCGTACGCGCTTACAAGCGAAATTGTGTTGACTGAATTGCAACTACACCAGACAACCCATGATGCAGTTGGTGTAGTCTCTGCGCATGTTTGCCGCGCGCCCCACAGACACGAATGCTTCCGCAGTCATCAGTGTCAGCCAACTCAATCGTAGTGTGCGTGATCATCTTGAGCGACGATTTCCGCTGATGTGGATTGCGGGCGAAATTTCTAATTTTCGTCGCTACGATTCTGGGCATTGCTACTTCACGCTCAAAGATGCTGATGCTCAAGTGCGTTGCGTCATGTTTCGCACACGCGCACAGCATCTAGATTGGGAACCCCAAGACGGCATGCAAGTCGATGTGCGTGCGCTGGTGTCGATATACGAACCACGCGGCGACTTTCAACTCAATATCGAAGCGATGCGTCGCAGTGGTCTGGGGCCGCTCTACGAACGGTTTGTGCGCCTCAAAGCTGAACTCGACGCCGAAGGGGTGTTTGACGCCGCGCTCAAGCGCCCGATTCCAGCCTTTGCGCAGCGCGTGGGCGTGATCACCTCGCTTGCTGCAGCCGCCTTACGCGATATTCTGAGCACGCTTGCGCGTCGTAACCCTTCGATTGAAGTCATTCTCTACCCTGTGCCAGTGCAAGGCGAAGGGGCGGCGCAACGTATCGCGCAAGCAATTGCCACCGCCAGTGCCCGCGCCGAATGTGATGTGCTGATTCTTGCGCGCGGCGGTGGCTCGATCGAAGATTTATGGTCGTTCAACGAAGCAGTCGTGGCACGCGCAATTCGCGCCTCACACATTCCCGTAGTGAGTGGAATCGGCCATGAAACGGATTTCACGATCGCTGATTTTGCTGCTGATTTACGCGCACCAACCCCCACTGCTGCGGCTGAAAGCGTCAGCGCTTCACGCCACGCGTTGTTATCACGCATTGCAGAATTAACCCAACGCATCACTCGCCAAACACTGCGCCGTCTGGACACCGAGGTGCAACGTGTGGATCATTTTCAGCGACGTTTGATCCATCCGCGTGCGCAACTCGAGAGCCATGCGCAATTGTTGCGACAACTGACTGCACGGTTACGCGCCGCTTTACCCAACACCGTGACCTATGCCCGAGAACAAACGCGTTGGGTGCATCGTTTACGTCAAGCCATCGCGCAACACATCACGCAGCGTCAACATCAACTGGCAAGACTTGAGGCCAGCTTGGTGAGTCTTGATCCAACAGCCGTGTTGAACCGCGGCTATAGCATCACGCGCACCGCCAGCGGCGAAGTGGTCCGTGATGCCAACCAACTGACCGAGTCCAGCGAACTGCACACACATTTCGCGCAAGGTTGGGCGCGTAGCCGCGTCACACAACGTGGCGATTAGAGCCTCACTCTATGACGTGACCCACGCAGGGTATCGATATAATTGATCGTCTATAAACAAGGATTGCACATGGGTCATCGTCTCTCAAAAATCTACACCCGCACCGGCGATGCCGGCGAAACAGGGTTAGGTGATGGCACGCGTGTTCCCAAAGAAAGCGCACGCATTCAAGCGCTCGGAGACATCGACGAACTCAATTCAGCGATCGGCATGTTACTGATCGAAGACCTACCAACCCCGATGCGTGATGCGCTCGATGGTATTCAACATGATCTGTTTGATTTAGGCGGCGAAGTGAGCATTCCTGGTCATCACGCGATTCGTGACGCTCAAGTCGTGCATCTCGAAGCTTTACTAGATGCCGCGAATGCCACCCTGCCACCACTGAAAGAATTTATCCTCCCCGGGGGGTCACGCGCTGCGGCCTGTGCGCATCTCGCGCGGACGATTTGCCGTCGTGCAGAACGGAGCTTGGTAGCACTGGCGCGTCGCGAAACCGTGAGCGAACGGGCGCGACAATACCTCAACCGTTTATCAGATCTGTTGTTTGTATATGGTCGATGGGCCAATCGCCACGCTGGAAGACAAGATGTCTTGTGGCAACCTGGACGCCATCAATAACTTCACGCTTGGATTAAATTCTCATCTTTTGCGTTTGCGTTTCACGACCAACCCTTCTCAACTGTATCCGAATACGCCATGAACTCTTCTGCGCACTCTCCTCAATCAAATACTCCAGCGCGCGCAGCGTCCGGCCCGATTCGCGCGCTCATTTTTGATGTGTTTGGTACCGTGGTCGATTGGCGTGGATCAATCATTCGCGAAGTGCGCAGCCTGGCACGACAACGTCGGATCCGCATAGATGCGGTGGCATTTGCCGATGCTTGGCGCGCGGGTTATCAGCCGTCGATGGGGCGCGTGCGCGCGGGTGAATTGCCTTGGACCAAAATCGATGACTTACACCGCATGGTTTTAGAAACTTTGCTGCCACGCTTTAGTCTGACGCAACTCACCGAAGCCGAACGTGTGCACCTGAATCAAGTGTGGCATCGCTTAAAACCTTGGCCCGATGCGCGCGCCGGCTTACGTGAACTGAAACGCACGCGCACTATTGCCACGCTATCAAATGGCAACGTTTCTTTACTCATCAATATGGCGAAGGCAGGCGGCCTACCTTGGGATGCTGTGTTTTCTGGCGAAACATTTCATCATTACAAGCCCGACCCAGAATCGTATCTGGGCGCGTGCGAACATCTCTCGTTACCTCCAGCCCAAGTGATGATGGTGGCTGCACATAAAAATGACCTGGTGGCTGCACAAGGCTGTGGACTGGCCACCGCGTTTGTGCGACGACCGTTAGAATTTGGACCAGACGCGCATGTCGATGTGAAATCGGATGCACGTTTTGATTTCAATGCAGACGACTTTTTAGACTTAGCTAAACAACTCGCGCGCAGTGGTCGATAACCGCCGAGCACCAGCAAATTTTTAAGGACTCGACATGGCTGACATTAAAATCTACAACCCAGACACCTTAGGCGCACCCTTGGGCCAGTATTCGC
>CAWUMP010000167.1:0-5660 GCA_963923385.1 uncultured bacterium
ACACTAAGCGCCGCTTTCCGTCACTCATTGGCGGCGGTAACCGCGCAGGTGTCGCACTGGTCACAGGCACTTCGGGCGCCGCGGTCGCAGCCGCTGGTAACGCGGCAGCGACAGGCGGGGTGATCACCGCAACCGCGCCCTCCCCCTCCACCGCTGGAGGAATTGGCAGGGCCACCGATGCGCTCGCCGCAGTCAATGGATGTTGCCGCTCGAGATACCAATCAAATAACACTGCACCTGCAATAGATAACACCACCAGCGATAGCACGACATACAACATCGTGGATCGCTTACGACTATCGGAAAACGGTGTGGGTGTACGCAAAGAAACAGGTTGAGAAAAGCGCACCTCTTCGCGATGCGCAACATCCTGAATCGCTTGTAGCAGCGGCGCCGAATCCATTTCAAGCAGTCGTGCATACACACGGACAATGCCGCGCGCATACGTGAGTCCATGAAACGAGTGGATCTCACCGGCCTCAATCGCAGCAATTTGCACTTTAGAAAATTTCAGCTTTTCAGACACATCGGCCAAGGACATGCCACACGCTTCGCGTCGCTGCGCTAACGCAGCCGCTAACATCACCAGCGTCGGCGGCGTTTCAGCAGGTGCGGCGGTCTCCGTCACCACCGCGTCAGCGGCCGATTCAAGCGCCTCAGTCATACACGCCTCGTTGCAGTTGCTGAGATTCGGTGGAGGATGGAAAACGACGGCGTAATTGGTCCGCGTAGTTATTTTGATTGGCCTGATTTTGCAAACGCCGTTCAATCCGTACCGCTAACCAAAGCGATGCCGCGGTGGGTTCGTTTCGCGCGTGTAAGCGCTGCAATAAGGCAAGGGCTTGCTCGACGATTCCGGCGCGGTAACGCAGCTCGGCCAATTGCAATAAGGCCACCGGTTCATCCGGTTGCAAGCGTAAGGCACTTTCAAAATAACGCGTTGCTTCTTGGGTCTGTTGATTGGCTAACGCACACTCTCCAGCCGCAGACCAAGTTTTCCAAGCACGCGAGTACAACGGGTTTGCAATCGCGCGCATGAAGTAGTCTTGCGCTTGTACATATCGTTTGGTTTGACACAAAAACCAAGCATAGTTGTGTTGCGTGTCTGGATCTGTCGGCGCTAAGCGTAGCGCACGCTCAAAGCTTTCTTGCGCTAAGGTATTTTCTTTTAGCGACATATAGACCAACCCAAACATGCCATGCGCCGGCGCGTAATCGGCATCAGACGACACCGCTGTACGCAGCACCTCGAGCGCCACCGCGAGCTTGCCTTGCTCGTAATACAACGCAGCCAGTTCGGTGTTGGTACGCGCCCGATTACGCGGATCGCTCAGGTCGTTTTGACGCGATACGTCCTGCGCACCCAGCGTCGCGTCGGCACGCCCCGCACATGCACTCAACAACGGACCCAAGGCCAGCGCGCCACACATCACTGCAAGAAAAAAACGTCCGATCACGGACGCACCTCATGCAGCGGATAAATCTTCGGTTGCGCCGCACGACGCGTACGATCGGCCACTGCGCCAGCCAATTGACCACAGGCTGCATCAATATGTTCGCCGCGCGTTTTCCGTGTCGTGACGGTCACACCCGCCCGTTGCAAGACCTCAGCAAAACGACGAATGCGTTCTGGTGAAGAACGCCCGAACTCAGCGCTCGCAATCGGATTAAAGGGAATGAGATTAAATTTGCATTTCACCTGCGCCGCAATGTCGAGTAACTCGCGCGCTTGTGCATCCGCATCGTTGACACCGGCAAGCATGACGTACTCAAAGGTCACGAAATCGCGCGGCGCATGACGCAAGTAACGTTGACACGCAGCGATTAATTCACGCAATGGGTACTTGCGATTGATCGGCACCAAACGATCGCGTAACGCATCGTTGGGCGCATGCAACGAAACAGCCAATGCCACTGGACATTCAGCCGCCAATCGATCCATGCCCGGGACCACACCCGAAGTCGACACCGTCACACGTCGGCGAGACAACCCGTAGGCGTTGTCATCGAGCATCAAGCGCAGCGCAGGAATCACCGCATCAAGATTCAGCATGGGCTCGCCCATACCCATCAGCACCACGTTGGTGACTGCGCGCTGCTCGACACCCAGCGCGCGATGTGCAATCCACAACTGCCCGATAATTTCTGCGGTCGATAAATTGCGATTAAAGCCTTGCTTTCCGGTGGCGCAAAAGGCGCAATCTAACGTGCAACCGGCTTGACTCGACACACACAGCGTGCCGCGATTCGTCTCCGGGATAAACACGCTTTCTACCGCATTGGCGCCATCAATTTGAATCAGCCATTTGCGCGTACCATCGCTTGCGACATGATCACCCACGATGGTGGGTGCGGTGATCGCGGCCTGCGTCTCGAGCCGCGCACGCAACGTTTTAGCGAGATCTGTCATCTCCGAAAACTGCGCTGCACCGCGCTGATGAATCCAGCGCAGCACCTGCGTTGCACGAAACGGCTTTTCACCCACGGCCGCGAATTGTTGCGCCAACGCTTCGGGGTCGAGATCAAGCAAATTGGCGCGCATCGCAGACCTCAGCTGGGACCGTGTTTAGCGGGTGTAAACCTGGCTGGCTGGGAAGAAATACGCAATTTCTTCACGCGCAGTTTCAACGGCATCCGAACCATGCACGGCATTGGCGTCAATCGAGTCAGCGAAATCGGCACGAATGGTGCCCTTGTCGGCTTTCTTCGGATCGGTGGCACCCATTAAGTCGCGATTTTTAGCAATCGCACCCTCACCCTCGAGCACCTGAATCATCACCGGTCCGGAGATCATGAAATCAACCAAGTCCTTAAAAAATGGGCGGGCGCGGTGGACGGCATAAAAGCCTTCCGCTTCAGCACGCGACAAGTGGGTCATGCGCGCGGCAATCACCTTGAGTCCGGCGCCTTCGAAGCGCGCGTAAATTTGACCGATCACATTCTTGGCAACTGCGTCGGGTTTGATGATGGAAAGTGTGCGCTCAATAGCCATGGTTCCTGCTCCGTCAGCGATAGGATTTAAAAAGCCCAATATCTTAGCACGAAACCGGCATGTTTTTCGTAAAAACAACGAGTTGCATGCTTTTTCAGCCGCTGTTAGCCACCATTCGCGCGGCCTGTCCAATTCGGCAACAGTCCTATCCGACCTGAAGTTGCGCGCCAGCGCACATCCACGCCAATTCCGGGTACCCAGACCAAGGTTTGCCCCACAAAAACCAGTGGCATGACATCACGCTCCCAGGGGGGGATACCGGCCTCCTGACAGAGGTTTTTTAAGCTACGGCTGGGTCGGTTTAAGGCCAATTGCAAACGCTCGCCCCCACTGCGCTGGCGCACCTGCAGCGGCAAGCCCTTTAACTTCGCAAGCGAAATCCCCTCGCCACGGCAGCGTCGCCACTGCACCTCTCCCGCCGGTAACGCAAAAGGTAACAACGCCAACTCGCCGCGCCAAACACGCAATACCCAACCCGCGTGGGGTAACTGGATCGCACCATCGGCGCTGACAGATTGGATTTGTCGCAGCATCTCGGCCAGCTGTCGTGCACTGGGGGCTCGCGTGCCGGCTGCAGACAGAAAATCGCGTAACCGTTGTGAGGCACGCGCGGTAGATAACGAGCGCAATTCACGCACGGTCAATCGTTCTGTCACCGAGGCATCCGCACTGAGCAGTGCGTTTGCCGCTGCAAAATGTTTGGCCGCCCTTGCAAATGCGCTGCGCCAACGTGGGTAGCGAATCGACACCATCTCACCCAATGCATGACGCACCCAATTGCGTTGATACGCGTGATCGGTATTACTTTCATCTTCGACCCACTGCAAACGATAACGCGTGGCATAGGCCATCAACTGCGCACGAGAACACGTAAGCAATGGCCGCCATGCATGCATCACCGGCTGCGCATCGAACGCACGCTCTGGTAACTGTCCCCACGCGGGCATTCCAGCAGCGCCAGTGAGCCCTGTCCCGCGTAATAAATTCAGCATCAGCGTTTCGGCCTGATCATCTTCGTGATGCGCCAGCGCCACCACCGCCGCTTGCTGTTGTGCAAGTGCGCCATAGCGAGCACGCCGGGCGGCCGCTTCTAGTCCCACACGGCCACGCTGCACGAGGCGTACACGACGCACTGTGAGGGGTACACCCCATGCCACACAATATTGGCGGCAATGCGCTTCCCATCGACGCGCGTTCGGACTCAATCCATGATTGACGTGTAACGCAGTTAAATGAATGCGTGCAGCTTTTGCTTCACGCACCAAGGCATGCAATAAGACTGTGGAATCCAATCCACCCGAAAACGCCACACAGATCACAGCACCACTGAGGGCATGGCGTTCAAGTGCCGCGCGCAACGCCACGCGCACCGGATCAAGCGCGGGGCGTGGTTTCCTTGAATTTGCCATAGGCCATCAGTCGTTCGAGACGCTGCTCGATCAACTGCGCAGGCTTCAAGCTCTCGAGCGGTTTAAGCGCTTCGGTGAGCGCTTTCTTTAACGCCTGTGCCGCCGCGAGTGGGTCACGGTGCGCTCCACCCAATGGCTCATTGACCACCTTGTCGATGAGACCGAGCGTTTTTAAGCGCGGTGCGGTGATGCCTAACGTTTCTGCCGCCTCCGGCGCTTTATCAGCGCTCTTCCACAAGATCGAGGCACAACCCTCAGGTGAAATAACCGAGTAGGTGGCGTATTGCATCATCACCGTACTATCACCGACGGCAATCGCTAACGCCCCCCCTGAGCCGCCCTCTCCAATAATGGTGCAAATCACGGGCACACGCAGCCGCGCCATCTCAAATAAATTTCGACCGACGGCTTCGGATTGACCGCGCTCTTCGGCATCAATGCCCGGATACGCACCTGGTGTATCGATGAACGTAAACACCGGCAAACGAAATTTCTCTGCCAACTTCATTAATCGCAAGGCCTTGCGATAGCCCTCCGGCTTGGGCATACCAAAGTTGCGCGCAATTTTTTCGCGCGTATCGCGCCCCTTTTGATGGCCAATGACCATGCAAGGTTCGCCATTAAATCGCGCGAGCCCACCGACCACCGAGGCATCATCCGAAAAGGAACGATCGCCATGCAGTTCTTCAAAGTGCGTAAACAGCATCTCGATGTAATCGAGTGTGTAAGGACGTTGCGGATGGCGCGCGACCATCGCCACCTGCCAAGGCGTGAGCTTGGCGTACAACTCTTTGGTCAGCGTTTGACTTTTCTTTTGCAGCCGCGCGATTTCTTCAGAAATATCGACCGCAGAATCTTCTTGCACGAAGCGTAACTCTTCAATGCGTGCCTCAAGCTCGGCAATCGGCTGCTCGAAATCGAGGAAGGTGGTCTTGGCGTTTGCAGCACTCATGGCGCGCGATTCTATCCGATCACAGCGTGCAAACCTAATATTCGACGGGAACCGGGTCGAGGCTACGCCACAAATACCACGTCGCTACCGAACGCCACGGACGCCACAATTCGCCCTGGCGCACGATGTGCGATAACGCAGCATCGCGTCCACCAAAGCAATGTAAGCGCACCGCTTTGATTAACCCCAAATCACCCATCGGATACACATCCGGACGCAGTAAGTTAAAAATCAAAAACATTTCTGCTGTCCAACGACCAATCCCTCGCACTTGCACGAGCTCTTCGATCACCGACTCGTCATCCAT
>CAWUMP010000168.1:0-5626 GCA_963923385.1 uncultured bacterium
CCATGCGGAGAGGAATCACTGATGGTGTGATTGGCAATTGTCATCTTGCCTGGTGCTGTTTGAATCACCGTTTGTGGCACGACTTTGCCCGTTTCCATCGCCAGTGCAATGGTGAACGGTTTTAATGTAGAGCCCGGCTCGAAGATATCGGTCATCACGCGATTACGAAGTTGCGCAAGCGTGGTCTTACCGCGATTGTTTGGGTTGTAGGTTGGCATATTGGCCAAGGCCAACACTTCGCCTGTCTGCACATCGAGCACCACAATCGCACCGGCTTTTGCACGATGAAATTCCACGGCGCTTTTGAGTGCACCAAAGGCGAGATTTTGAATTTTTCCATCGATGGACAGTGTGAGATCTCGACCATCTTCAGCAGCGCGTATCGCTTCAACGTCCTCGACAATGCGACCCAGATTGTCTTTAATGACGCGACGACTACCGGGCTTACCTGCGAGCGCGTCTTCAAAAGCTAATTCGATCCCTTCGAGTCCTTTATCTTCTGCACCGGTAAAACCAATCACGTGGGCCATCACCTCGCCGCCCGGGTAGTAACGCCGATACTCACGCCGCGCCAATACACCAGGAATACCAAGTTGTGTCACACGCTCGGCAACTTCGGGTGAGACTTGTCGTTTGATAAAAATAAAATCATGCGTTGTATCGGCTAATCGTTTTTCGATATCACGCACGTCCATGCCGAGCGTGTCGGCAAGTTTTTTCATGCGCTCCGGCGACATCTCCACTGCACCCTGAATCGCAGCAATTGACGACACGGGTGTAGACACCGCCACCGCCTCGCCATTTCGCTCAAGAATGCGGCCGCGTGTTGCCGAAATTTCGAGGACACGCGAAAACCGTGACTCGCCTTTCATTTGTAGAAAATCAGTGTTCACGGCTTGCAAATACACGGCACGTCCAGCGAGTACGCCAAAACCCGCGACCAAACAAATCATCACCGTACGTGCGCGCCACACCGGTAAGCGAATGATGTCTGGTGTGGTATTGCGAGCCATCAGCGCGCACCCTCAGGTTGAATCAATCGCACGCGACGCGGATCGGGGGCGCGCATGTTTAACGCTTGGGCCGCGATACGCTCGACACGCGAATGCAAACTCCAGGTGCTTTGCTCAAGCTGTAGTTGTCCAAACTCGACGTTTAATTCGCGCTCGCGTGCTTGTGCACGTTCTAAATCAGAAAATAATTTTCGTGCTTTGTGTTGCGACGTGACTAAACCCAGCGCACACGCCATCAACAACGCCAACAAAATTAGATTTAGCTTCGCCATGGATGCGTGCCTAGGCGGTTTTGTAATGCAGCCAGATCCAAGGTGCCGTCGGTTCGTTCTGCCACACGCAAGGTGGCGCTCCGAGCACGCGGGTTGTGCTTCAGCTCTTGCGACGACGCACGCTGTGCACGACCAATTAAACGCATGGGCGCGCGCGGCAAATCTACATCGCGGATCGGTAAACCACGCGGCAAATCGTGCACGCTCGCCGCTTGCATGCAGCGCTTCACAATGCGGTCTTCTAACGAGTGAAACGAAATCACCGCCAAACGCGCACCGAGTGCGAGGCGTTGCATCGCCAAGGGCAAACTCAACGCCACTTCCTCAAGCTCCCGATTGATGAAAATCCGTAGAGCCTGGAAGGTACGGGTCGCAGGGTCCTGACCGACTTCCCGGGTGCGGACCGTCTGACCCACGAGATGGGCAAGCTGCCGTGTCCGCCGGATCGGCTCGGTTGCCCGAGCAGCAACAATCGCTGCTGCAATCTGTTGAGCAAACCGTTCTTCACCATATTCAGCAATGACCTTTCTTATGTCTGTTTCGGCAGCGTGTTGTAACCAGTCCGCGACCGACTCGCCGCGCGTGGTGTCCATGCGCATATCGAGCGGCCCATCGGTGCGAAATGAAAACCCCCGCTGTGCTTCGTCTAATTGCGGAGAAGACACACCCAGATCGAAGAGCGCACCGTGGATGGTTTGCACGCCTTGCGCATCGAGCGCGGTGTGTAATGCCGAAAACGGCACGTGTGTGATTGAAAAACGTGGATCGGTGATTTGTTGCGCCACTTGCACGGCTTGTGGATCGCGATCGAGTGCAATGACTCTGCCGTGTGGGCCGAGTTGCGCGAGTAAAGCTTGTGCATGCCCGCCTCGACCGAAGGTGGCATCGAGATACATTCCATCGGGCCGAATCGCCAGCGCTGCGAGCGCCTCGTTGAGCAGGACCGGCTGGTGCGCGGCCATGGGGGGCGGGGCTTCTCGCTTGCGTCACAGCGAGAAGTTCTCCATACCTGGTGGTGGTGTGTTGCCCGATTGCGCCATCGCCTGTGAAAGTTTGGCGCTCCATAACGCGCTATCCCACAACTCGAAATACGCGCCTTGTCCCACAAACATCAACTCGCGTTCGAGCTTGGCATGCATGCGTAAGGCACTCGAAATCAAAATACGGCCCGCCGCATCGGGCGTGACGTGCTCTTCAAAACCCAACAACAAGCGCTTCCACCAACTGGCTTGCGGATTTAATGAAGGAAACGTTTCAACACGGCTACGCACCGGCTCCCAAGCCGCCAACGGATACAGCAACACACACCCATCCGGATGTGCAGTCAGTACCAGTTCGGCTTGCGCAGAAGACAACGCATCACGATGGCGCGTTGGGACAGCCAGCCGCCCCTTTGCGTCTAACGTGATCATTGTTGCGCCGTGAAACACTCCTGCCATTTGCACACGTCTCCAAAACCGCGCTGAAGCAGCCTCAAAGGCTGCAGGTCACACGCGTCCTTCCATGGGCCTGCGCACCCGTTTCAACCCAGGGCTGCCGGCCTCCTCAGCGGCTCAGGGGCCGCTCCCCATTCATTGCGTCGAAAATGGGTTCAGAAACCGAAATTCACCCAAATTCGCCACTATTTTCTACATTTCTCCACTTTATGGGATCAGACAGCGCCGGTCAAGGATTTTTTCTCGCCCTAACAAGGACTTAGCAGATTATTTGAACCTGAAAACCAAAATTCATAATGACTGAAAAATCAGTGTGTTAAGAGAACAACCAAATGTGCGTTCTTAGGTTATCAATCGAAGGCTGACCAAACCCGTCCCGGTGCACTGTTGTTCCGCTGCGGCCCCTCAGTAAAGCGGCGTGCGTGTGCCACAATCGATCGCTTTAACCACGGGCAAACGCGACCCATCGCGCAGAACAACCATGATTGATAAAACCATCGCGACTGCGGCTGCGGCCGTGGCTGATGTGCACGACGGCGCCACCATTCTTTTGGGTGGCTTTGGTACAGCGGGGCTCCCCACCGAGCTCACCGATGCACTGGTAGCCCGCGGCGCACGCGAGCTCACCATCGTGAATAACAACGCGGGCAACGGCGACACTGGATTAGCCGCATTGATTGGCGCGGGCTGCGTCAAAAAAATTATTTGTTCTTTTCCAAGACAAGCCGATGCGTGGCACTTTGAAAAACGCTACCGCGCCGGTGAACTTGAACTGGAGTTAGTGCCGCAAGGTACGTTGGCCGAACGCATCCGCGCGGCGGGTGCCGGCGTCGGCGCTTTTTTTACGCCCACAGCGTATGGCACTGACCTCGCCAAAGGCAAAGAAACACGTCGTATTGGTGAGCGCGATTACGTGTTAGAGATGCCCATTCATGCAGACTTTGCGCTGATCAAAGCACATCGCGCCGATCGCTGGGGCAATCTCACATTTCGGATGACCGCGCGTAACTTCGGACCCATCATGGCCACCGCCGCACGCTGCACGATTGCTGAAGTCGATGAGATTGTTCCTCTGGGAAACATTGATCCAGAGAGCGTCGTCACACCTGGAATTTTTGTGAAACGTATCGTGCGTGTGCGTCACGCGCCGCAGTCGGTTTAAGGAGCACAGAAAAATGAAAAAGTGGGATCGCAATCAAATGGCCGCGCGCATGGCACGCGACATTCCCGAAGGCGCTTACGTCAATCTAGGGATTGGTTTACCCACACTGGTGGCCGATCATATTCCGGCGGGACGCGAAGTGATTTTGCACAGTGAGAATGGCGTCTTGGGGATTGGTCCTAAACCGCCGAAAGGTAAAGAAGATTACGACTTAATCAACGCAGGCAAAGAAGCCGTCACGCTACTTGCGGGCGGTTCTTTTTTTCATCATGCCGATTCATTTGGCATGATCCGTGGACAGCATCTTGATTTTTGCGTACTCGGTGCTTTTCAAGTGGCTATCAACGGAGATCTCGCCAACTGGCACACGGGTGCGGCCGATGCGATTCCAGCGGTGGGTGGGGCAATGGATTTAGCGGTCGGTGCAAAAAACGTGATTGTGATGATGGAGCTGCTCACCAAATCAGGTGAAAGCAAACTCGTTGAGCGTTGCACGTATCCATTAACCGGTGCACGTTGCGTCAATCGCGTGTACACCGATCTGGCGGTATTTGATCTACGCAAAGATGGTGTCTACGTGCTGGATTGGGTCGAGGGCATGCCATTCGAAGAACTACAACAACTCGCTGTGGTGCCTTTAAAGCGCGCGGCAGAAGCACGCAATACTTAATCAACCGACACGCCTTCACAGTGCAGCGGGTGATAACGCTGTGCGCTCTCCTCTCTATTGACCTTTTGTTGACGTAAGGACGTATCCCATGACGCGCAAAAAACCCGAAGAACTGCGTAGCCACCGCTGGTTTGGTGTGAAAGATTTGCGCTCATTTGGTCATCGCTCGCGCACCGCACAGATGGGCTATGACCGTACCGACTACGCAGGCAAACCTGTGATCGCCATCATCAACACATGGTCGGATATCAATCACTGTCACACGCACTTTAAGCAACGCGTCGAAGAAGTGAAGCGCGGCATTTGGCAAGCCGGTGGATTTCCGCTCGAAATGCCTGCCATGGCGCTTGCAGAAACAATGCAAAAACCTACCACCATGATGTACCGCAATTTTTTAGCGATGGAAACCGAAGAGTTACTGCGCTCCTATCCGGCCGATGGCGCTGTCTTGATGGGGGGATGCGATAAAACAACGCCTGCGTTGTTGATGGGCGCCACCAGCATGAACCTACCCGCCATTTATTTACCTGCGGGACCGATGCTCAATAGCCATTGGCGCGACCAAACACTCGGCTCGGGCTCTGACACCTGGAAATATTGGGACGAACTTCGCGCGGGTCGCATCAGCGAAAACGACTGGAAAGAAATCGAAGACACCATCTCGCGTTCACCGGGCACCTGCATGACGATGGGTACAGCAGCCACGATGATGTCCTTGGCCGAAGCCTTAGGATTTACCTTGCCCGGTTATTCATCGATCCCGGCACCCGACTCCAATCATGCACGCATGGCCACGCTCACTGGCAAGCGTATCGTCGAGATGGTTTGGGAAGATTTAAAACCCCGCGACATTCTTTCACGCGGTTCGTTTGATAACGCCATCACCACGTTGATGGCCATGGGCGGCTCAACCAATGCAATCGTACATTTAGTCGCGATGGCTGGTCGCGCGGGATTAAGTTTTCCGCTTGAGCGTTACAACGAAATTTCTGCCAAGGTGCCGGTCATCGCGAATGTCCGACCTTCCGGAAAAAAATATTTGATGGAAGATTTTTTCTACGCAGGCGGCTTAC
>CAWUMP010000169.1:0-5537 GCA_963923385.1 uncultured bacterium
GTTGATCGTAACGCGCCCCCGGACGATGCATCGACAGATAGCTCGGTGCGATCGACGCTAAGGTGCTTGCATGTAAACCAAATGGCAGGGTGTCCGAGGACACATTATCGCGTTGCATCGAACGCACGTTATCGCGCGACATCAACGGGCCACCGGGCGCGTACTCAAGCAACCAAGCTTGAACGTAACCTAAACATGGCGACAACCCGATGATGGGGCGTGCATAGCCCGCTGTGTGCATGGCGTAGCGCACCAACTCACGCAAGGTATACACATGCGGACCCACCAAAGAATACGTCGCTCCGATGGCCTCGCGTTCAAACAGCGATTGCACCATCACGCGCGCAACATCGCCGACAAAAATCGGTTGAAACTTCGCTTCGGCACCGGCCAGGGCCATCATCGGCACGGTACGCGCCAACGCAGCAAACAAATTCAAAAAACGATCTTCAGGTCCAAAAATCACCGAGGGACGAAAGTAAGTGGTGTGCAATGTGGAATCGTTACTAAATACCGCCTCTCCTGCCGCTTTAGAGCGCAAGTATTCGCTCGGTGCGTCGGATGAAGCACCAAGGGCACTCATATGCAACACGCGCTGCACGCCTGCTTGATGACACGCTGCACGAATGCGTTCGGGTAGCGTCACATGCGCTGCGGCAAACGCAGCCCCATAGGTTGGCCCTCCTGTCCGCGCAGCGGGGCTATGTAACACCCCGACTAAATTCACCACGGCATCACAGCCTCGCAACAACCGAACCAGCACCTCTTCAGCCATCACATCGGCTTCGATCACCTCGACTGTCGGCAATAACAATAGGTGTCGCGCACGTTCGGCACGACGCGTCGGGACACGCACACGCACGCCTTGCGCCACCAATTGTGCAATGACGTGACGACCAACAAACCCACTTCCACCAATCACAACAACGGTACGAGGTTTCATGGCAACTCTTCATTAAATTTATCGGTCACCGCGCGCGCGGCAATGGTGTTTAAACGTTGCTTGAGCGGCATTGATCGGCCCTCAAGTAGTAACGCGTAGTAGATGGTGTTACTCATGACTTTTTTGACGTAATCGCGTGTTTCTGTAAATGGAATGTTTTCTGCATAAATCGCGCCCTCTAACGGCTTGGCATCCCGCCAACGGCGCGCACGTCCAGGACCAGCGTTGTACGCCGCCGAGGCAAGGACCGGGTGCTTTAAATCTTCTAGCAGCAATTTTAAATAGCGCGAGCCCAATGCCACATTGGTGGGCACTTCATGTAGTTTTGCCATCGAAAAGTGCGTGTATCCAGATTTACGTGCAATCCACGTTGCCGTGGTTGGCATGAGCTGCATTAACCCTTGCGCGCCCACAGAAGAACGAGCCGTGGTGATAAAGCGACTTTCCTGTCGGGTGAGTCCGAGCAACCACGCTTCTTCGATTCCGGTGGCGCTGGCTTGCTGCTGAAATTGATCGCGAAACGGCGCTAGATAGCGCAAGCGGAAATCGTGTTGTTGTTGCGTACGATCAGCCGCGCTAATGGCTCGATCAACGTGCTGTGCTTCGACCGCAATTTGTGCAGCAGCCAATAAATCTCGGTCATCCCGATTACGCAAGGTATGCGCCCATTCACGCACACCTTCAAGTCGTAAATTTAAACGTAGCAATTCAAACGTACGTGCCAAGCCTGGCACAGCACGCATACGCGATAACTCCTCAGCCGTGGGCGGCGCAGCGTAGGCCGGAACGCCAACACGTTGACCCAATTCTTCGCTGGCCAAAATGCCGTAAAACTCTGGACGTCCAGCAATGCGTAACCAATACGCCCGCGCACCATCCATCTTGCCTTGCGCCGCTAAACCACGTGCATACCAATACGACCATGCGGCTTCATTGTGTGCGCTGACTGGCATGGCATCGATCGCGCCCATCACCATCGGCCAGTTGCCGGCGCGTAACGCGGCGCGTACTTTCCACGCTAACTGCTCTTCGTTGAGCGCTGTTTCCCCACCACGTTCAAACCAAGTGATCGACGCGGGTAAGTGTTTGCGTGCGCCCTCCACGGCAATGCGCGACCAAGCATACGCACGATCTGCGGCGCTGAAGCGTTCAGCCAACCGTCCTTGCAAACTGTTTGCCGCATCTTGCGGTTCTTTGGCTGCGACGCGCGTGAGTGCAAGCAACAACATTTCTTGGCTCGCCCGCTGTTTTGCTTCTGGCGGGTGCGCCAATAATCGCGCCGGTGCAGTCAATGCCGTATGTAATGTCGCGGGTGGAGGCGCTTCTGGTGTTGGCAGCCAACCGAGCGCACGACGCGCCGCGTTTGTCTGCCCAGCATCCATCAACAAACGGAAACGCTCCCACACGTGCCGCGAACTCAACTTACCGCTATCGAATAACACTTGGATCGGTGTCACACATCCTTCAGGCAGATCGCGCGGTTCAAAAAAATACGCGCGTGCTGCCTCAAGGGCTGCAGCATCGGCGCGCGCCCAACGTGCACCAATGACCCAACAACGTGAATCGGCATCTTCGACTTGCAGATTCGCAGCTTCACTCTCCACAGCGGCCCATTCGCCGCGTTGCGCGAGTACCTTTAACCACTCAGCGCGTAAACGATCTGCTGGGTAGGTGTCTGGCCAACGCGACAAATAGGCGCGGATCTCTGCCGGCGGCGTTTCATCCATGCGCAGCTTGAGTTTCCAGAAATCCACGTAAGGCTCAAGTACATGTCCACGCAGATTAGCCGCGTATCGCGCCACGCGCGCGGCATCGTTTTTACGAAAGGCTTCGTGCGCACCGAGCACCGCTTCATCGCTTGCATTGACGGCGGGGGCTTTGGCCTGCGCAATGCTCATGCTCATCATTGCAAGTACACCAACCAGCAAGGCGCACATGGCGCATCGCACTTGGTCGCTAGTACGGCGCAGCGCGCATCGCGGTAAGATGCCACGCAGTGTCGCTAAAAAACATGAAAAAATCATTTGCCAAGAATAGCATGCAGACCGCGTTTTTCCCTATGAAACTCAGCGTATTTCAAGCGCGTGATCTCATTCGACCATGAGTCTCGACAATCATCCTGAAGCACTACGCGCTTGGCGGCTTGCTGAACGCAAACGGTTAGTGGCACAACGCATGGCACTGGATGCCCCGACACGGGCGTATGCACAAACGCAATTCGATCAGCAACTCAGCGCATTACTCGCAACGCACGCTGGCGGCGTATTGGGTTTGTGTTGGCCTTTTCGTCACGAACACGATGCACGCCACCTCGCCTCGCGTTGGCGCGCGCGTGGCGGCATCAGTGCGCTCCCCGTGGTGCTCGCCTCAGGACAACCATTGCAATTTCGCGCTTGGGTGCCAGGCGATGCGATGCAACTGGGTGTGTATGACATTCCGTTTCCGGCGCACGGAACGGTGGTCACGCCAAGCGTGTTACTCGTGCCAATGAACGGCTTTGATGCACAGGGGTATCGATTGGGCTATGGCGGCGGATTTTTTGATCGCACCCTTGCCGCATTGCGCGCGCAAGGCCACACAGTCTGCGTCATCGGCGTGGCCTTTGAGTTTTCGCGCTTAACGACGATTTATCCGCAGCACTACGATCTTCCGATGGATTGGATCGTCACCGAAACCACCACCTACGCGGTTCGCCATCAATGCTTAGTCGCGCAGCCCGCGCGCTAATTCAGCGCGCTAGCCTAAAAACAATCGATAGGCTGGGTTCGCGCTTTCATCGACATGCGGATAACCCAACGCGGCTAAAAATTTTCGGAACGCCGGCATTTCTTTTTTCGGCACTTGCATCCCCACCAACACACGACCCGAATCGGCGCCATGATTTCGGTAATGAAATAGGCTGATATTCCAATCGGTGCGCATGGCCGATAAAAAATGCATCAGCGCACCAGGGCGCTCCGGAAACTCAAATCGGTACAACAACTCCACCATCGCCGCGACATCACCTTTGGCGCTGGGCGCGTGTCCGCCAACCATGTGACGCACATGCAGCTTCGCCATTTCATTGTCAGATAAATCAACGGTCTCAAGGCCGTGCCGCTGCAAGCTGCGCAACAACTGCGTGGTTTCATCACGACCGGTCACCTGCACACCTACAAATACATGTGCGGTGCGCGGATCGGCCATACGGTAATTAAACTCGGTGATACTGCGCGCACCCAAGGTGGCGCAAAAGCGTTTGAATGATCCCGGGCGCTCTGGAATGGTGACACCCAAGATGGCTTCGCGATGCTCCCCGAGCTCGGCGCGCTCAGCCACAAATCGCAAGCGATCAAAGTTGGTGTTGGCACCGCACGCAATCGCCACTAACGTTTGTTTCTTGGCATTGCTGCGTTCGATCCAAGCTTTTGCACCGGCAATGGCCAAGGCGCCGGCCGGCTCAAGAATCGAGCGCGTGTCTTCAAACACGTCTTTAATCGCCGCACAAATTGCATCGTTATCGACCACTACCATTTCATCAACGTATTGGCGCGCTAACCGAAACGTTTCTTCGCCCACTTGCTTCACGGCCACGCCATCGGCAAACAACCCCACCTGCGCCAAGCGCACGCGTCGTCCTGCGGCGAGTGATCGGGTCATCGCATCGGAGTCGGTAGGCTGCACACCAATCACACGAATCTCGGGACGTAAACGTTTCACATAGGCCGCGATTCCACTGATTAACCCACCGCCACCCACGGCGACAAAAATCGCATCGATGGGTTCGGGATGCTGACGCAAAATTTCCATTCCAATGGTGCCTTGGCCAGCAATCACCAACGGATCATCGTACGGATGCACAAAGGTGAGTTTGGCTTTGCGCTCAAGTAATCGTGCGTGATCATACGCATCGCTATACGAATCACCATGTAACAACACTTTGGCGCCGCGTGCGAGTACCGCTTGCACTTTAATGCGCGGCGTGGTCACGGGCATCACGATGGTGGCTTGGCAGCCCAAGCGTTGTGCTGCCAGCGCCACGCCTTGCGCGTGATTGCCGGCCGATGCAGCAATCACGCCACGCGCCAACGCCGCCGGCGACAACGAAGCCATTTTGTTGTACGCGCCACGCAGCTTGAACGAAAACACTGGCTGCATGTCTTCGCGCTTTAGCAAAATCTGATTGCCCACGCGCGTCGATAAATTCGGCGCTAACTCTAGGGACGTTTCAATCGCCACGTCATACACTCGCGCACGTAAGACTTGTTCGAGATAATCTGCCGGTGCGATGCGCCGCTTGGCGCTGGTCTTGGCACGCGAACGCTGTACTTGAGTCACAAATTTCCCCTATCCATAGAGCGTGAATTCTACATGCACCCTTTGCTTAGCTCCGAAGGCGGCACACTGTTTAGCACAGCGGGCGCTTATCTATTCAGTCCCGACGGCGGATTACTCGCAATCTTTTTATCGAGTTTGATCGCCGCCACCTTATTTCCATTGCCCTCTGAGGTGGTGCTGTTTGGATACGTGCAATTACACCCCGAACACACCGCGATCGCGATCACCATCGCCACAGTGGGCAACACGCTCGGTGGCATGAGCACCTACGCGATGG
>CAWUMP010000170.1:0-5514 GCA_963923385.1 uncultured bacterium
TAAAGTATTCGGACTGGGCCGTCGGCGAATTTTTACGTAAAGCCAAATCGCATGCTTGGTTTGAGCAGACCGTGTTCGTGATCACTGCTGATCATGGAGCCAACGCGCGCGGCACCACTGAAATTCCGGTTGATCGATATCGTATTCCGGTCTTTATTTATGCACCGGGCTGGATTACACCCCAGCGCTTTGATCGATTGGCCTCACAAATTGATTTAGCACCGACCCTATTGTCGCTGCTTGGGGTGAAATACAACTCCAAGTTTTTTGGCCGCGATGTACTGAGCGCGCCACCCGAAACCGATCGGGCGTTTGTGGGCAATTTTCAAACGCTGGCTTATCTTAAACCGGGGCGTATGGCGGTGCTGCAACCGAAACGGGTTGCGCGTGTGTTGGCGATGGATGCCCAAGCACGGGTGCAAGAACCCATCGAAGATGCGGCGATGATTGATGAGGCCATTGCTTACTATCAAACCTCAAGTCGTTTATTCCGGATGGGCTTATATGCGGGCCCAGCGCAACCATCCTTACGCTGAGATGATGACAACACGTGAGCGCCCGGGACTCACGTTGCTCTTGGGCGCGTTGATTGCGATTGCGCCGCTGGCCATGGATATTTATTTGGCGTCCATGCCATCCATGACGACGGCGTTACACGCGAGCACTGCACAAGTGCAATCCACGCTGTCGGTGTATATGGCTGGCTGGGGCTTGGCGCAATTATTGGTTGGTCCCATCTCCGATCGCTTTGGACGGCGTCCTGTTTTATTGTCTGGGTTGTTGTTATTTACCGTCGCATCATTTGCTTGCGCGTTTGCGCTAACAATTGAGCAACTGATTGTTGGTCGTTTATTCCAGGCCTTGGGCATGGCTGGCGCTGCAGTGGTGCCACGCGCAGTGGTGCGTGATTTGTATGCCGGTGAACGCGCAGCACGGATGTTGTCATTGATGGGCGTGGTGCTTGGAATTGCACCGATCATCGCGCCGGTCTTAGGTAGCCATTTACATGTGTGGTTTGGTTGGCCAGCCAACTTTTTATTTGTCGCAGGCTATGGCGCGCTGTTGATGGTTGCTGGAGGAATGTTTTTGCCTGAAACCTTGCGCCACGCCGACCCACGCGCAACCAATCCGCGACAAATCGCACAGCATTTTCGATTGTTACTGCGTTCGCGAATTTTTGTCGGTTATACCGCCGTGGGTGCGTTAGCGACGGCGGGCCTGTTTGCATTTTTATCGGGTAGCGCTTTTGTATTTGTTGGCGTGATGGGCGCAGGCGAGCAGGGGTTTGGATTGTTATTTGCCTTAGTGATGTTAGGCAATATCACGGGAGCAATGTTGGGTAGTCGGCTGGTAACGCGCCTGGGTATTGATCGATTGCTTGCTTACTCAACCTCGCTGATGTTGCTCTCGGGTGTGACGCTTGCAGCGCTGGCCTGGTGTGGGATCGACCATCCATTCGCGGTCGTGGTCCCGATGTTTTTCTTTATGGTGTCGTTTACTTCAACCATGCCGCAAGCCTCGGCTGGTGCGCTGACACCGCATGCCGATCGTGCAGGCGCGGCAGCCTCCCTCATGTCGTTTACGCAGTTTTGTGTTGCTGCGCTCGGTGGATTAGCCGTCGGACTCACCTTTGATGGCACCGCGCGCCCAATGACCACCACAATTGCCGTGAGTGCAGCGCTAAGTTTTATCGCGTTGCGTGTACTGAAACCAACAACCGCGCGATATCCGCAGCACCGCTAAGCGAGCCTACACCAAGCGATTCATTGATTCGCCGCGGGCAAAAGCGTCCATGCAATCGATCAGCTCATCGACCAATGCTTGTTTGGCTTGCATCGACGCCCAAGCAACATGGGGTGTGACTAGCAAATGATCGAGTTGGGCATCGATCAAAAGGTTGCCCGCAACTGGCGGTTCTTCAACCACCACGTCCACCGCTGCCCCAGCAATTTGTCTGTTGCGTAGCGCTGCAAGTAAGGCAGGTTCGTTGATCAATTTACCGCGCGAAGTATTAATCAAGATGGCGTTGGGTTTCATTAGCGCTAACTCAGCTGCGCCGATCAAGTCTTGATATGCCGGTGTAAAAGGACAATGAAGCGAGACGAAATCCGCTTGTTGAAGCGCTGCGCCAAATTCGATGTAACCGGGACGAACTTGTGGCGCGTTTTTGCGCTCAGCCCACACGACACGCATGCCAAATGCTTGAGCTAAATGACCCACGCTGATGCCAAGGGTGCCGCGCCCTACGATGGCCAAGGTTTGTCCGTGGAGATCAAACAGTTGCGGACCTTCGAGATAAAAACGTGTCGAATGATTCCATTCGCCCAAACGGGTACGCCGCACGTAATGATGTAGCTGTCGCGTAGCGGCGAGCATCAACATCAGCGTGTGCTCAGCGACTGAATGCGTGGAGTAACGCCTCACATTGGTGACGGCGACACCCAGGTCGCGGCAGGCCTCCACATCGACGCTATCCGTACCGGTAGCGGCTACCGCAATCAGTTGCAACGAGGGCGTCGCTTGAATCACTTCGCGCGAGATACGCACTTTATTGGCAACGGCGATAGTCGCGCCAGCTAAGCGCTCGATCAGCTGCTCAGGCAAGGTCAGCGCGTGTTCAATCCACGCGTGGGGGAAATTCGGCGTACGGATCTTGATTTCGGGATCCATGGTGCCGCGCTGCAAATAAACGATGCGATGCACGTGTCGGGGGAGACCCGCGTGTCGTTTGCGCGACACACAAGTACAGACTGTGAAAACGCATTGATTCTAGCAGCCAGTCGCACTACGCTGTGTACTGATCCGTCTATCGCAAAGTTGCTTTTGCCTATCGTTCGTAATCGTTGGCGCACCTCGCGCCGATTGGAGTTTGATGATGTTGTCTGTGCTCGTTCGTTGTCGCCTGCATTGCATGATCGGTCTGATGCTGTTGAGTGCGTGCGTGTCGTCTTGGTCACAAGAGTCGGTGTCCAGTTATCCCAACCGACCAATCAAAATGGTGGTGCCTTATCCACCGACGGGTCTCACAGATGTCTTGGGTCGCCTGATTGCTGAGCGTTTGGGTGCAGCGCTCAAGCAACCCGTGCTGATCGAAAACAAACCAGGAGCGGGCACGCTCCTTGGTGCGGAACAAGTCGCGCGCAGCGCGCCCGATGGCTATACCTTGCTCATGGCAACGAGTACCACCTTAGGCATTAGTCCGGCCATGTACAGTAAGCCACATGTTGATCCGGTGCGTGATTTTTCTGCGGTGGCTTGGTTTGGTTCAGTAAATTTTTTTCTAATCACCAATTTAGGGTTTCCGCCGAAAAATTTACGCGAGTGGCTAGAGCACGTGAAGCGTAATCCAGGCAAATTTAATTACGCCACATCTGGCAGTGGTAGCCCGCATCACTTGTTTATGGAACTACTCAAGCGCGATGCTGGACTTGATATTCAACACGTGCCCTACAAAGGCACACTCAATGCGTTACCTGATGTGATGTCTGGCAAAGTTGAGATGATGTTCTGCGATGCAAGCGCAGCTTTACCGCAGATTCGTGCTGGTAAGGTACATGCAATTGCAACCTCGGCAGCCAAACCGACGGTGTTGGTGAGCGATGTTCCGCCAGTCGCGAGCGCCGTGCCTGGGTTTGATTGGATGGCGTGGCAGGGCGTTGTTGTGCCAGCGGGCACATCGCCCGTGATTGTGAATCGCATTAATGCCGCCATGCAAAGTTTTCTTTCTAACGCTGAATTTCGAGAGCAGTTAATTAAATATGGCATGGAACCGCCCCCACCACATACACCAGAGCAATTTGCCGAGATGATTCGTAAAGATGCGCCGCGCTGGGCCGCCGTTGTGAAGGCTTCTGGCGCGCGGGTTGAATAACGAAAACGATTTTCTATTTTCATCGATAAATAAAAAGAGGTCTCTAATGCGCGCTCCAGTGATTGATGTTCACACCCATATGCTCAATAACGCTTGGGTAAAGTTGCTTGAAAAACATGGCGGCAAATACACGCTCAAAGCAGTGACGGGTGGACTGCGCGCGATCCACTTAGATGGTGCGCCGTTTATGACGCCGATCCCTGAAATGTTTGATTGGGAGTTGCGTATTCGTAACATGGACCGCGTAGGGATTGATGTGTCGGTGGTGTCGCTCACGTGCCCGAATGTGTTTTGGGGGGGAGAAAAAGTCAGTACGCAAGCTGCTGTGGTCATGAACGATGAATTAGCCAAAGCGCGCAAACACTGGCCGCGACGTATTCAGTTTTTTGCTTCATTGCCTTGGCAGTACGAAAAAGCCGCGCTGGCAGAATTAAAGCGTGCACGCAAAGCCGGTGCATGTGGTGTGATGGTGTTGGCGAATATCGGTGGTAAACCGCTCACAGACCCATCTTTTGCCAACATCTGGAAAGCGATTGATGCGGCTGAACTGCCCGTACTCATTCATCCCACCGCACCGCCCGGAGTAAAAGAAATGGCGATGGATGAATTTCAGCTGACCGCATCGATTGGTTTTACCGCTGACACGACACTGGCTGTTGCGCGCATGATTTACGATGGATTTTTTGATCGTTATCAAAAGCTCAAGATCATCGCAAGTCACGGTGGTGGCACACTGCCGTTTTTAATTGGGCGAATGGATCAGTGCTACGAATTTATTCCTGCGTGTCGCACCAAAACCGTTGAAAAACCCAGTTTGCATGCGCGACGCATTTTTTGCGATTCGGTGGTGTTTACCGACGAAGCGCTCGCCATGGCAGTGAAGGTGTTTGGTTCGGACAACGTGTTGTATGGCTCCGATTATCCACACACCATTGGTGATCCGATTGGTTGTTTAGCGCGTGTTGATCGTTTGCCTGATGGTGTACGTAATCGCGTACGTGGTGAAAACGCGTTGCGTATTTTTAATTTCGGCAAGTAATGCGTTTATTGCGACTCGCTTGAGGTGGTGATGACAGCCGAAACTGCGTGGGGATTTCCAGATCATTTGCGGCCGCAGGCTGAAACGTTGTCGTTTGATTTGCAGCCGGCACTCGATGCCATGCTATTGGTGCGTGCCGAAGTACCAGAAGATGCTTTTACCGCGGTGAGTTTAGGTACCGAGCGCATTGGCAATGGCATTGCAATTGGCACCGATGGACTGGTGCTCACAATTGGTTATTTGATCACCGAAGCCAGCGCAGTTTGGCTCACCACCAATCAAGGCCAAGTGTGCGAAGCGCATCCTTTGGCCGTTGACCAAGCCAGTGGTTTGGGCTTGTTGTTGCCGTTACAGCGTTTATCGATTCCCACCTTATCGATCGGGAGTGCGACTGCGTTACAAGTAGATCGTCCGGTGTCGGTGATTAGTCATGGCGGTCAAGCGCATGCGTTACAAGCACGGGTGGTATCGTGCCGTGCGTTTGCTGGCTATTGGGAATATGTGTTGCCACGTGCCATTTATACCGCACCTGCGCATCCGCAGTGGGGGGGGTCGGCGCTACTCGATGAGGCTGGGCAGTTAGTTGGCGTGGGTTCGTTACTGT
>CAWUMP010000171.1:0-5513 GCA_963923385.1 uncultured bacterium
AACCGATCGCCCAAGAAATTTGGTTTCGCACCGAAGACGAAGCCAGTGCACATCGACGACCCAAGTCAGGTTAAAATTTTTTCATTATGCAAACCATCGATATCTACACCAACAACCACACCGAGATCCGCGACGCGGTTCGTGCGCTGTGCCTGCAATTTGATTCTGCCTACTGGCAAGACATCGATCACAAGGGCGCGTATCCCGAAGCCTTTGTCGACGCGCTGACGCAAGCGGGTTGGATGGCAGCACTCATTCCAGAAGAGTTTGGTGGATCGGGGCTGAGCCTGACCGAGGCCACGGTGATCATGGAAGAAGTCACGCGCACGGGGGGAAATGCCGGTTGCTGTCATGGACAGATGTACAACATGAACACCATTCTACGTAATGGCTCCGAGGCGCAAAAGCAACTCTACTTGCCGAAAATTGCTTCTGGTGAATTGCGCTTGCAATCCATGGGGGTCACCGAGCCAACGGCCGGGACGGATACCACCAAGATTAAAACCGTCGCGGTTAAAAAAGGCGATCGTTACGTCATCAACGGACAAAAAGTTTGGACCTCACGTCTACAGCATTCAGATTTAATGATTTTGCTTGCCCGCACCACTCCACAGGCGGAATGCAAAAAGAAATCCGATGGCATGTCGATTTTCTTGGTCGATGTCAAAGCCAACTGGGGTAAAGCCTTACAGGTCACACCGATTCGCAACATGGTGAATCACGAGACCAATACCGTGTTTATCGATAATCTCGAGGTACCGGTCGAAAACCTCATCGGCGAAGAAGGCAAAGGGTTTAAATACATTCTCGATGGCCTGAATGCCGAGCGTATTCTGATTGCCGCGGAGTGTATTGGCGATGGTTACTGGTTTACTGACAAATCTGTGCAGTACGCCAAAGACCGCGTCATCTTTGATCGTCCGATTGGACAAAACCAAGGCATCCAGTTTCCAATCGCCAAGGCCTACGTCAACTTACAAGCTGCCGATCTGATGCGTTACAAGTCAGCGGCCATGTTTGATGCCAAGCTCGCTTGCGGGGCCGAAGCCAATATGGCAAAGATGTTGGCTGCAGACGCATCTTGGGAAGCTGCTAACGCGTGTTTACAAACCCACGGTGGTTTTGGTTTTGCGGCTGAATACGATGTAGAGCGCAAATTCAGAGAGACGCGTTTGTATCAGGTGGCGCCGATCTCAACGAACTTAATCCTGTCGTTTGTCGGTGAACACGTGCTGGGTATGCCACGCTCGTTTTAATCGAGCTGGTTAGCCTTTGATGCGTGCAGCAATTTCGCCGACCACTCCGCGACGAAATGCCAAAACGCACAGCACGAAAATCGCGCCCGTAATCACCGTCACCCAGCCTTCCAGTGAGGCCAAATAGTTTTGTAGGGTCACCACAATCAACGCGCCCACCGTGGGCCCAAGGATGGTGCCCATCCCGCCAAGCAAAGTCATCAGCACGACTTCACCGGACATATGCCAATGCACATCGGTGAGGGTTTCAAACTTAAAAACCAGAGCCTTGGTCGCACCGGCCAATCCTGAGAGCGCTGCAGACAATACAAACGCCAGCAACTTGTACCGATCCACGTCATACCCCAAGGACAGCGCCCGCGCTTCGTTTTCTCGGATCGCCTTGAGCACCTGACCAAACGGCGAATGAATCGTACGATAAATCATCCAGAACCCAGCCAAGGTAATCGCAAACACCACGTAGTACATGGTGAGGTCATCATCCAGGTCAATGAATCCAAACAAATGACGTCGCGGGATTCCCTGCAAACCATCCTCGCCGCCCGTGAATGGCGTTTGCAGATAAATGAAATACAACATCTGCGAGAACGCCAAGGTGATCATCGCAAAGTAAATCCCTTGGCGTCGAATCGCTAAGGCACCAACCAAATAGCCAATCAATGCAGATGCCGCCACACCAGAAAGAATAGCTAATTCAGTTGGCCAACCCAAAACCTTGATTGCATGACCGCAGATGTACCCTGCAGTGCCCAGAAACATGGCGTGACCAAATGAAAGTAAGCCGGTAAAACCAATCAACAAATTAAACGCACTCGCAAACAACGCAAAGCACAGCGCCTTCATTAAAAATATCGGATAAGCCACCAGCGGCGCCAGCAAACCAAGTATCAGTAAAGCCGCGTACAAGATGCGATGCGATCGAGGCATGATGGTTTACTTCTCCTTACCAAACAGTCCAGCGGGTCGCACGAGTAAGACCAGTGCCATGATTAAAAACACCACCGTTGCAGACGCCTCTGGGTACAACACTTTGGTCAGTCCTTCAATCACGCCAAGAGACAGACCGGTGAGGATAGAGCCAAGAATCGATCCCATCCCACCGATCACAACAACGGCAAACACAATGATGATGATGTTGGAGCCCATCAACGGATTGATCTGAATGATCGGTGCCGCCAACACACCAGCAAAGCCCGCTAGCGCCACACCAAAAGCATAAGTGAGCGTCACCATGCGCGGTACATTCACGCCAAAGGCTTGAGTGAGCTGCGGGTTTTCGGTACCTGCACGCAGATATGCACCCAGTTTGGTTTTTTCAATCACGTACCAGGTGAGTAGACAAACCACGAGTGATGCAATCACCACCCACGCGCGATAATTGGGCAAAAACATGAAACCAAGATTCGTTGCCCCCTTGAGGGCCTCGGGCACTTGATAGGGTTGGCCTGACACGCCAAATTGCTGACGAAACAGACCCTCGAGAATAAGTGCCAAACCAAAGGTCAGTAACAATCCATACAAATGATCGAGCTTGTATAACCAACGCAGCATGGATTTTTCGATCAACACGCCAAATGCCCCGACCAATAACGGCGCTAACACCAACGCAAACCAATAATTCAATCCAGCATAAGCAAGCAACATCCACGCGCCGAACGCACCCAACATATAAAACGTGCCGTGCGCAAAGTTAACGATATTCAGCAAACCAAAAATCACCGCTAAGCCCAAGCTGAGCATGGCGTAAAACGAGCCGTTGACCAAACCCAACAGGATTTGGCTTAAAAAGGCTTGAATAGGGATACCGAAAAGTTCAGTCATGAGAGCGTTGACCGTACGCCGATCAGCTCAGCGTACGGTGTTGGCGATGTGAGGAGATTATTTCTTGACCATCGGGCAACGTGAGGCCGACATGGGCTGAAACGCCTCAGCCGCTGGAATCGTGGCCTTGAGCGTGTAGTAATCCCACGGATACTTAGAGTCGGCTTGTTTTTTTACTTGCATGAGGTACATGTCGTGAATCATCCGACCGTCTTCACGCAGCTTGCCATTACGCAAGAAAAAATCATCCACGTTGGATTTTTTAAGCGTCGCAACAACTGTTGCTGCATCATCGGTACCGGCAGCTTTGACCGCCTTGAGGTAGTTCATCGTTGCTGAATACACACCCGCGTGGACCATGCTTGGCATCTTCTTGGCTTTTTCAAAAAAGCGCTTCGAGAAGGCACGGGTCTTGTCATCCATGTCCCAATAAAAACCATCGGTTAACAACATGCCCTGCGCGGTGTTCAAGCCCAAGCTATGGATATCGGTAATAAACACCAGCAATCCAGCGAGGTTTTGGTTTTTGGTAATACCAAATTCATTTGCCGCCTTGATTGAGTTAATGGTGTCGCCACCGGCATTGGCCAAACCAATGATCTTGGCTTTTGAGCTTTGGGCTTGTAACAAGAACGAAGAAAAATCAGCCGCATTGAGCGGATGGCGCACTTGTCCTAACACTTTACCGCCATTCGCTTTCACCACATCGGCGGTGTCTTTTTCAAGTGAATGACCAAAGGCGTAATCAGCGGTCAAGAAGAACCACGTATCCCCACCGGTTTTGACGATGGCTTTACCCGTGCCGTAACCCAGTGCGTAGGTGTCATAAGCATAGTGAATCGTGTGCGGGTTGCAATCTTCGTTTGTGATGCGCGTTGAAGCGGCACCCACGTTGATCGCAAGACGTTTTTTCTCGTTGGCAACTTTTGCAGTAGCAATGCCCACTGCAGAGTTCAGTAAATCGGTCACCATGTCGACTTGCTGGCGATCGAACCACTCGCGCATGCGGTTTGCACCAGTTTCAGCGTTGTTCTGGTGGTCGGCAGAGACCACTTCAATCTTGACGTTACCCAACTGATTACCAAAATCAGCGACCGCCATTTGCGCGGCGATGAAAGAGCCTTGACCACCTAAGTCGGAATATAAACCCGACATATCCGTTAGCACGCCGATCTTAACGATGCCGTCACTAAACTTGCCAACGGCGGCCGGTTTGGGTTGCGCCATGGCAACTGGCGCTAAAGCAAAAGCACTGGCAACCAGTGCGCTGAGTAATTGACGTTTCATGAGACTTCCTCCAAAAAATATTTCGATCTCTGTGCTCAGACACCGAGGTACTGATGTAGCAACTCCATTTTTGCTTCTAACTCTGCAGCAGCAATACATTGCGCGATACGTCCATGCTCCATCACATAGTGACGGTCTGCCAATGGGGCTGCGAAACGAAAGTTTTGCTCAACCAAGACGATGGTGTATCCACGCGATTTCAGTTGATGAATGATCTTACCCAGTGTTTGTACGATCACCGGCGCAAGACCTTCGGTGATTTCATCGAGCAGCAACAAATTTGCGCCCGTGCGAAGAATACGCGCCATGGCCAACATTTGTTGCTCGCCGCCAGAAAGTCGTGTGCCTTGACTAAACCGACGCTCATATAAGTTGGGAAACATCGCGTAGATTTCATCTAACTGCATACCACCGGCACGATGAATTTGTGGCGGTAGCAGTAAATTTTCTTCGGTCGATAAACTCGAAAAAATTCCGCGTTCTTCGGGGCAATAGCCCACACCCAGATGGGCAATTTCGTGGGTTGGCCGGTCAATCACCTCGGTGCCATGTACCAAGATCGATCCTTTGCGTTGACCCACCAAGCCTAAAATCGACTTCAGCGTACTGGTACGACCGGCGCCATTACGGCCCAACAAAGTAACGACTTCGCCTGCCTGCACTTGTAAATCGACTCCATGCAAGATGTGCGATTCGCCGTACCAAGCATGCAGATCGCGAATCTCGAGTACGGTCGTCGCCATCAGTGCGCTTGTCCCATGTAGGCTTCAATCACATCCGGATTTTTTGAGACCTGCGCGTACGGTCCTTCAGCCAGCACACTACCGCGTTGTAAGACGGTGATGGTGTCGCAAATTCCCGAAACAACGCCCATATTGTGTTCGACCATCAAAATCGTGCGCCCGACAGAAACTTTTTTAATGAGATCACGCACCCGATCAACGTCCTCATGTCCCATCCCTGCGGTGGGTTCATCCAACAACATCAGCTCGGGTTCCATCGCTAACGTGGTGGCGATTTCGAGAGCGCGCTTTCGGCCATACGGTAGCTCTGCAGTCACCGTCTCGGCCATGTGTTGTAAGTCCACCGCAGCGAGTAACTCCATGGCCCGATCATTGAGTTGATCCAGCACCTGTTCGCTACGCCAAA
>CAWUMP010000172.1:0-5501 GCA_963923385.1 uncultured bacterium
TGAACCTCCAGGAGGAAAAGGTGAAATAAACTTCACCGGCCGCGTGGGCCACGCTTGCGCAAAACTCGCACACGTCATCAGCGCGAACAACAAAGCGAATAAGGCTGTGATCCCCAAGCGAACCGCCTGTAGCAATCGCCCCCAATGCTTCTCACAAGTGAAAGACTGAATGACTGGTAAAGATACTGGCATGTCTCGCCTCCTTATTTGAACCGTACATTGCGGTTTTTTTTAGATTGTGATGCGTACTGAATACTCAATTTTATCGGTCTCTCAATTTAATCGAGTCGAATATTTAAATCACGAATCAACCCACCCCAACGCTTCAGATCTCGGTCAGTTTGCGCATTAACATCATCGATGAATACGTCCAAGGGTGGCTCCATAGCGAGTGCTTCGAGTTTCGCTTGCACCGCCGGATCACGTAGCGCCGTTGCGGTGGCTGCGTTGAGTCGTTTAATGACATCAGCAGACACACCACGCGGCGCTGACAAGGCAAACCAAGTGGCCGATTCGTAACCGGCAAAACCAGACTCCGCAATCGTTGGTACGTCGGGCAACAAGGAAGAACGACGTGCACCAGACGTACCCAACGCACGTACTTTTCCCGCTTTGATTTGCGGTAACGAGGTGATGATGACATCAAACATAAAATCCAAATTACCACCGAGTAAATTGGTCATCGCTGGCGCGCTGCCACTAAACGGGACGTGGGTGGCGCTCACATTGGCACTGCGTAAGAACAATTCCGCAGCCAGGTGCAGCACATTGCCGTTACCGGCCGAACCATAATTCAGCCGACCGGGTGTTGCACGCATGAGTTCAGCAAGCTCACGGGCGTTACGGGCTGGCACTGTCGGCGCGGCAATCAACACCAATTGCGAACGCGCCAACATCGCAATGCCAACCAAGGCTTTGGGATCGTACGGTAGCTTTGAATACATCAATGGATTAAAGACAAAAGGCGTGATGCCACCAACGAGCAAGGTATGACCATCGGCTGGTGCGCGCGCCACTTCTGCTGTCCCAATTTGCGTATTAGCGCCCGGTTTATTTTCAACAACGACGGCTTGGTTTAATACGCTCGCCATGCGCTCACTCACGATGCGTGCCAATTGATCGGTGGGCCCGCCAGCGGCGTAAGGCACCACCAAGCGTATCGGTCGGGTGTTCGATGGCTGCGCGTCAACATCCCACCCGGCCAAGGCAAATATCGTCAACACCATCGTCAATAATTTTTTTCGCTGCGACATCACTCGCCTCCGACTGTGCACACTTGATCAATCGCCGACAGAACGCATTCATTCACGCATTCATGCGTCAGCGGTCCACCTCACCCACCCAAGAAATCGCCCTTACCAATTTCGACCCCGTTGTGGCGAAGCAGGTTATAGGCTGTCGTGAGATGAAAATAAAAATTCGGCATGATCCAAGTCAACAAATATTGCTGGCCGGTAAATTCAAATTTCCACTCACCAATAGAGAATTTGATTTCACGCGCCTCTTGACCATCGATCTGTGCGGGCTGAAATTTTTCAATAAAAGCCACAGTCTTTGTAATACGCGCTTGCAAATCAGCAAACGTCGCCTCGTTGTCGTCGAGCTTGAGTAGCTCCACACCAGCGAGTCGCGCACAACCATGGCGCACTTGATCGGTAGCAATTTGCACTTGTTTGATCAAATGAAACATATCCGGAAATAGCCGCGACGCTAACAATACCCCCGGATCAATTTTTTTCTGCGTGGCGTGGTGTTCGGCTTTCTTTAAGATCGCCGATAAGTTTTGCAGCATCACTTTAAATTGCGGCACCGATGCTTGGTACATGGAGATTTGCATGGATGACATCCTTGGTTTGTTTAATCGAACTTCACGTTTGCTTCTTTTACCACTTTGGCCCATTTAGCGACTTCATCGCGAATAAATTTAGCGAACGCCTCAGGGGTATCGGTACGCACTTCAGTTCCCTGTTTGGCTAAACGTTCGCGCATCTCAGCAGTCGCGAGCACTTTGACGAATTCATGATTCATTTTTTGCACGATGTCACGCGGGGTACCAAGCGGGGCAATCACCCCTTGAAACGACCCCGTTTCAAATCCTGGTAAGGATTCGGCGACCGTTGGGATGTCTGGTGCTGAGCTCACGCGTTTTGCGGCCGAGACGGCCAAGGCACGCAACTTGCCTCCCTGTACTGAGGGATACGTTGCAAGCATGCCGTTAAACAAGACATTCGCTTGACCTGCAACCACATCAGCAACCGCTTGTGAGCCCCCTTTATATGGAATGTAAGTCCACTGCACGCCGGTACGTTGAGCGAACTCAATGCCAGCCAAATGCGGTGCACCGCCAGTGCCACTGATCGCAAAATTTAACTGGCCAGGTTTTGCTTTGGCATACGCAATCAATTCACTGACGGTGTTGACTGGCACGGAAGGATGTACTGCGAGGACATGCGGTGAATAACTCACCATTACCACAGGTGAAAAATCTTTGACCGGATCAAATGCAAGTTTTGGATACACACTTGGGCTAATACAAAGCGCACCAATATCCGCAAGTAACACGGTATAACCATCAGGCGCGCTGCGGGCCACCAATTCCGCACCGACATTGCCATTGGCACCGGGTTTGTTTTCAACCACGATCGGTTGGCCCCATGCTTCGGTTAATTTCGGTCCAATTTGTCTGGCCAAAATATCAGAGGTCCCCCCCGCAGCGTAAGGCACGATCACGCGAATTGGTTTTGACGGAAACGTTTGCGCCTGTAGCACCGAGGCCAAACCCAACATCGCGAGCAAACACAACGCACTGAATCGCAACATGATCGTCTCCTTCATCAGCAAAGTAATCAACGGCACCTTTGGTTAGGCGCTCGATGTTTTGTTAATCGCGCAAATCGTCACGACTTGATTTTAGATGGGCGACGGCGGCCCAGGTCAACACATCCCACCCTTTGGCGTGGATCTCAATCCAATTCAATCCTGCATTCGGAATATCAAAGTCACGCGGTGCCGTGTGGCCGATTGCTTTGGCATGTCGATACACCGACTCCAGTACACCCCCATGAGTAAACACGAGCACTGTTTCTCCGCGATGATCGTGAGCGATACGTTGCATCGCCGCAAGCACACGAGCATGAAAGGTACGCAAGCTTTCGCCCGTACCAAAATCAAAGTCCATGTCTTTATCGCGAAAGCGTGCGTAGTGCTCTGGAAATTTTTCGCGACAGTCGACATATGTGTGTGCTTCAAAGATGCCGTAGTGCCGCTCGCGAAGTGCTGCATCGTAATTCAGCGGTAAGGCCAAACGCTGTGCGCTTGGCGCTGCAGTTTGCCGCACACGCGTTAAATCACTGCAATACAACGCCGTGAACGTTTGCGCACTCAAGGCCTCTGCCGTTGCTTGGGCTTGCGCATGCCCCGTTAAATTGAGCGGAATATCTAATTGCCCTTGCACGCGACCTTCAGCGTTCCACGCGGTTTCACCATGACGAACTAAACAAAGACGCGTATTCATATTGAGAGAGCTTTCTGACCAACGAGGATGGGGGCGAACGACATTGCGCGTAATGCGCCTGACTATAGCGCAGATCATCGTTCAATCGCGTTGCAGCAAAGCAAAACCCTCTGCTTGATGCAGATGATGAAACCAACGGTGATTCGGTTGTTCAATGGACGCATTCCAATCCATAATTCGCACGCGCGATCCCTAGCAGCGTCGTGCTGTGATCGTCATTCATGTCGTTGTTCAAGCAAGGTCTTTCTATGCGCCAATTTAGATTGCTCATTACTGTCATTGGGCTCATGAGCCTGTGGGTCTTCAGCCCGTACAGCGCTGCGCAAGCTTGGCCATCACAGCCCATTAAACTCATCGTGCCCTTTCCACCGGGCGGCACCACCGATCAAATTGCTCGTCATGTCCAACCACACCTACAACAATCTTTAGGCGTACAGGTCGTCGTTGAAAACCGTGGCGGTGCGTCTGGCGCGATCGGGTCGGGGATCGCGGCCAAATCGGCACCCGATGGGTACACCTTTTTGGTTGCCTTTGATCCGTATGGCGTCAATCCGAGTCTCATCCCGGATTTGCCGTTTGATTCTCAGCGCGATTTGGCACCCATCATGTTGATTGGTAAATCTCCGATGGTGTTTACAACCCACCCAAGTACGTCGTATCGCAGCTTTGCTGATTTGCTCAAAGAAGTGCGTGCCAAGCCTGCAAGCGTGGGTTACGGCACCATCGGGGCAGGCAGCCTTGCGCATCTGGCAGTGATTCTGATGTCCAAGCAATCCGGGTTCAGCATGAATCACGTGCCCTACAAAGGCGGCGGCCCGTTGGTCACGGATGCAATTGCAGGCCACGTACCAGTAGCCATTGCCACGGTCGCTTTACTCATGCCACACATTCAATCGGGCAAGGCGCGCGCATTAGCAGTTACCTCTCCAAAACGCTTTACACAATTACCAGAGGTGCCAACGGTGGCAGAACAAGGCGTGGCTGGATTCGATGCAGAGGCCTGGTGGGGATTACTTGCGCCAAGCAAAACACCCGCGCCCATCATGGCACGCATGCACAGCGAATTTTCTAAAGCCTTACGTTTACCGAGCGTCAATGAAAAGCTTACGCAACAAGGTTTGGTGTTGTCGCTTTCAACGCCTGAAGCCTTCGGCAAATTTTTAGCAGAAGAAATCGAACGCTGGGGACGCGTGGTCAAAGAAAATAAAATCACTGCAGGCGGCTAAGTCACCGCCTGTGTGTGATTGGCGTTTGCTCAGACGGTCATCCGTTATAAAAACGACGACCACGATCACGCAACCATAAGCGCACTAAATGCCGCTTGCGATCGTCTTCTGGATAGTCAATAAATCCGGTACGACGATGACCACACCGGATGTTATCGACGATCTGAATTTGTCCGGGTTCAAAGAAAAACTCGCGCGCCCATTGCGGCTCCATCATCACCGCTTCGAGCGTTTCAAGCGCACGTAATCCAAGCGGATCAAACGCCTCGCCCGCCATCCGGTAGCCGTTGACCACATGTCGGTGCGACAAGCGGCAGACCAAGCGCTCGCTTTTGTCGTCGTATTCAAACAGCGGATGACTGAGCACCTTGGGATCACTCGGCGCGTGCTCACGCTGACGATCAAACAAATAGGCCGCAAACAATCGCTCAACGAGTTCGGGATGACGCGCAAGCATGGCGTTATAGACACTATAAAAACTCACAATGCTACTGACACCGCCTTCTTTTGCGGTTTGCATGCACAACAACGCCACGTAATCCGGCGGGAACAGGTTATAGCTGTTATCCGTATGAAAATTTTGCTCGGCGTTGGTGACATCGGGTCGTACGCCATTGCCTGGAGGACGTCCAAAATCGCGCACGTCATAGATCAGTTTTCCATCCCAGCTTTGTGCCACGGGGCGCGAAACAAGTTGCGATAACAACCAATACACCGCACGCGCTTCATCACGCGAATAATGCTCCATGGGTAGTCGATCA
>CAWUMP010000173.1:0-5478 GCA_963923385.1 uncultured bacterium
ACGCGTTGCAACACGCGCGTCCATCCACCGACCTACACACTGGCTTGCGCCCAGGCCTTCGCTGGGTGCTGTGTGGGGTGTTGATGCTGTTCGCATCCTACGGCGTTGCGCAAACCAAGTATCCCGGGGTGGGTCGTGCAGCCACTGCTGCTGAAGTGTCTGCGTGGGATATCGATGTGCGCGCTGACTTTAAAGGACTACCTAAAGGTTCTGGCAGCGTCAAACGTGGCGAAGATGTTTGGGAGGCAAAGTGCGCCTCTTGTCACGGAACCTTTGGTGAATCCAATCAAACCTTCCCTCCACTGGTGGGCGGGACAACGGCAACAGACATCGCCAACGGCCGCGTTGCCGCACTCACCAAACCAAGCGAAGGGCGCACCACCTTAATGAAGTTGTCACGCATCTCAACGCTGTGGGATTACATCAATCGCGCGATGCCTTGGAACGCACCACAAACCTTGAGCGTCGAAGAAGTGTACGCAGTGACCGCCTACATTTTGTCGTTAGGTAATGTGGTGTCCGATGATTTTGTGCTGTCCGATCAAAACATGGCACAAGTTCAGGCACGACTACCCAATCGGTTTGGTTTACACATGAATCACGGGCTATGGTCGGTGCAAGGCAAACCCGACACCAACAACACCGCCTGCATGCACAACTGCACTGGGCAAGCGCAACTGCGCTCCGAGCTGCCAGAACACGCACGCGATGCCCATGGCAATCTTGCCGAACAGCAACGCTTGATTGGCCCAACGCGTGGCACTGTAACCACGCGTACCGCCAGCGCGGCCACGTCTGCATCTGCGACGTCTTCTGACACCGACTCGGCTAAATCCAACACTGCCCATGCACAGGCGCGTGCACTGGCCACCAAACATGCGTGTTTCAGTTGTCACGGTATTGCCAATCGTTTGGTGGGTCCGAGCTTTCAAGAAATCGCAAAACGTAATCAAACGGATAACCAAGCCAACACCAAACTTGCGCAAAAGATACGCGCCGGTGGCGTTGGCGCCTGGGGAAATATCCCCATGCCCGCGCAAGCCCATCTCGCTGACGACGAAATCCAGCGCCTCGTGCAATGGATTTTGTCTGGCGCGCGTTAGACTCTATCGATTCCCTCACCCCCCGCTGGAGAATGCCATGAACCCAATGCGTCGCACCGTTTTAAAAAGTACAGGTAGCGCTGGCCTACTTGCCTTACTTGCTACTGCCGGTTTTCTCCGACCCAGCGACGTACTCGCCAACGGTTGGAACAAAATCGCTTTTGATAGCAAAACCATGGCCGAAACATTAAAAGCGCTGGGCGCGAGCACACCAGCAAGTTCGGATGCCATTCAGCTGCGCGCACCGGACATTGCTGAAAACGGTGCGGTGGTCCCCATTGCAGTCGATAGCAAATTGCCAGGCACGCAGTCGATTGCCGTGTTGATTGATAAAAATCCGCAGCCGTTGGCGGCGAGTTTTGAGCTCCCCAGCGGCACCGAGGGCACAGTCACCACCCGCGTCAAAATGGGACAAACCTCTGACGTCTACGCGTTAGTGCGCGCAGAGGGTAAGTTTTATATGGTCAAAAAAGAAATCAAAGTCACGTTGGGCGGCTGCGGCGGATAAGCGCCATGCCCGATTGATCAACGAAAAATTTTTCACGCTTCAATTAAGGAGAACGTCATGGCAGATCCCATGCGCATTCGAGCCGTCGCCCGTGATGGTGTCGTTAATGTCAAAGTACTGATGAGTCACGAAATGGAAACGGGTCAACGCAAAGACGGTGCCGGTCAACTCGTGCCAGCCCACTTCATTCAAAGTGTCAGCGCGACACACAACGGCAAAGTGGTGCTCTCGGCGCAATGGGGTCCCGCCGTTTCAAAAAATCCATTTCTTGAATTTAACTTCAAGGCTGGTCAGAAGGGCGAGCGCATCAGCGTCACCTGGACAGACAACAAAGGCGAGCAGCGCACCGACGAAGCCACGATCAATTAACCCATCAACGAAACCAAGTACGCTACGTTTTTAAAAGTACGCCCCGCCTTATTGCGTCATCACACTGCATCTGCGTAAAAGGGAGATCGCATGACTGTATTCCGAACCCTCGCCATGGCTGGTTTACTGCTCGGCTACGCCGCAGTGACGTCAGCGCAATCTGCGGTAGACGAAATCGCCAAGTATCGCCAACAACTCCAAGACGGCAATCCGGCAGACTTATGGGAAGCCCGGGGCGAAGAGTTGTGGAAACAAAAACGTGGGCCCAAAGGCGTATCGCTCGAGCGCTGTGACTTGGGCCTGGGTCCAGGCGTGGTCACCGGTGCGTATGCACAGCTACCCCGTTATTTTTCCGATGCAGATCGTGTGATGGATCTAGAAACACGTCTCGTGCATTGCATGGTGACGTTGCAAGGCATGTCTCAGGCAGATGCCACCAAACGGCCGTTTGGCTCGGGCACCAATCGCTCAGACTTTGAAGCACTTGCTGCATGGATTACCGCCGAATCACGCGGCACCAAAATGAACGTCAGCATTAGCCATCCGAAAGAAGCTCAAGCGTATCGACTCGGCGAAAAGATGTTTTATTTTCGTGGTGGTCCGCATGACTTTGCTTGCGCGACCTGTCATGGCGAAAGTGGCAAACGCATTCGTCTGCAAGACCTACCTAATCTCACCGAAAAAGCGGGCGCACAACTGGGTTACACCACCTGGCCGGCGTATCGCGTCTCGCAAGGTGAGCTACGTACATTTCAATGGCGCTTATACGATTGTTTTCGCCAACAACGTTTTCCTGAGCTGAAGTTCACTTCCGAAGCTTCCATCGCACTCACCACGTTTCTTGCCTACAACGCCAATGGCGCTGCGTTCAACGCACCCGCCATCAAGCGCTAGGAGCTTGTCATGACGCAGCCACGTTCTCTGTTATTGGTCCTACTCCTTGTGTTGGGTGGGTGTGCCACGCCCACTGAGCTGGACATCGCAAAGCAAGCGCACGAAGTCATGCGCGCTTCATTTAAAGAAACCGGTCAAGCAACACTTGATCGATTGAATCAGGATCTTGCGCAATCCGCCTGCAGTATCCCTCCGTCCACCAGCGTCAACAAAGAGATCGCTGCAACAATCGAAAAACAAAATATGGCAAGCATTCGCTACCCAGCAGATGGAAAATTACTGGGCGACTGGAAGTCTGGTGAACGCATCGCGCAAAGCGGTGTGGGCAAACAATTTTCTGATGATCCCAAAAATGCATCTGGCGGTAACTGCTATGCATGCCACCAAATGAGTAAAGAAGAAATATCGTTTGGCACCATCGGTCCAAGCCTGTTGGGTTTCGGCAAGTTACGTGGCAATAGCGAAGCCATTCAACGCTACACCTACGGAAAAATCTGGAACGCACAAGCTTACTCGGCTTGCTCTAACATGCCGCGCTTTGGTCACAACGGCATTCTCACCGAGGCACAAATCAAAGACCTCACCGCGCTCTTACTCGACCCTGCGTCGCCGGTGAATCAGTGAACCGTCGTGATTTTTTGCACCTGCTTGCTGCAGGTGCAGCCAGCGGCATGCCACTGGATGCCACGTCGGCGCAAACTAAACAATTCTACGATCTACCGCGCTTTGGCAATGTGCACCTGATGCACTTTACGGACTGCCATGCACAACTGCTCCCAATTTATTTTCGTGAGCCGAGCGTCAATTTAGGCATCGGTGACATGGCCGATCGCGCACCCCATTTGGTCGGCGAGGCATTGCTCAAACGCTTTGGCATGCAAGCGAGTTCACGTGAAGCGCATGCGTTTACCTATTTAAATTTTGAACGAGCTGCACGCACTTACGGCAAGGTAGGTGGATTTGCGCATTTGGCCACGCTGGTAAAACAACTGCGGGCTGCGCGTCCCGGCGCACTCTTGTTGGATGGGGGTGATACGTGGCAAGGCTCGGGCACCGCGCTTTGGACACAAGGTCAAGACATGGTCGATGCGTGCGCGCTGTTAGGTGTCGACGTAATGACTGGGCACTGGGAATTCACACTCGGGGCAGAGCGTGTACAGAAGATTGTGAACAACGACTTTAAGGGTCGGATTGATTTTGTTGCACAAAACATCAAAACCGCTGACTTTGGTGATCCAGTCTTCCCGCCCTTTGTCATTCGATCAATGAATGGCGTTGCTGTCGCCATCATCGGTCAAGCTTTTCCGTACACACCAATTGCCAATCCACGTTACTTTGTTGCTGACTGGAACTTTGGGATTCAAGAAGAAGCGCTGCAAACCGTGGTCAACACAGCACGCGCTCAGGGTGCCCAAGCGGTGGTGTTACTTTCGCATAACGGCATGGATGTCGATCGTAAGCTCGCCTCTCGGGTACGCGGTATCGATGTGATTTTGGGTGGGCACACCCATGATGGCGTGCCTGCGCCCATTCGCGTTAAAAATGCGGGCGGACAAACACTCGTCACCAATGCAGGATCCAACGGAAAGTTTTTGGCTGTCTTGGATATGGATGTGCGCAACGGTGCAGTCCTTGATTTTCGCTATAAGTTGTTACCGGTGTTTTCAAATTTAATCGCGCCCGATCCTGCGATGCAGCAGCTGATTGATCGTGTCCGCGCTCCGTACGCCAAACAACTTGCCGAGCCTTTAGCCACCACAGAAACATTGTTGTATCGACGCGGCAACTTTAATGGGACGTTTGATCAGCTCATTCTCGATGGTCTGATGGCTGAAAAAAATGCACCCATTGCCTTTTCGCCAGGCTTTCGTTGGGGAACATCACTGCTCCCGGGACAAGCTATTTTGCGTGAGCACTTGATGGATCAAACTGCCATCACGTATCCGCACACGACGGTCACTGAGATGACTGGCGAGACGATCAAAACGATTCTCGAAGACGTCTGCGATAACTTATTTAATCCGGACCCGTATTACCAACAAGGCGGTGATATGGTGCGCGTTGGCGGTTTGCAATACACCTGCGATCCAAGCGGTCGCAACGGACAACGTATTCTGGATCTGCGCTTAGGTGATCAACCGCTACAGGCAGGCAAACGGTATCGTGTGGCTGGCTGGGCGCCGGTGTCCGAAACGGCACGCGATCAACCCACCGAACCCATTTGGGATTTAATGGAACGCTATTTACGCGCGCGCAAAACCATTCAACCCATGACGCTGAATATCCCCAAACTGAAACACATGCAAAACAATCCGGGGCGTGGTGCTTAGCTTGATACGAGGAGAACATTACATGCTTCGACTTTTTTCTTGCATCGTGGTCTTACTGTTGACACTTTCTTCCTCGCTCAGCGTTGCACAAACTTTCCCCACACGCCCGCCGCGCTTGTTGGTGGGCTTTGTCCCTGGTGGTGGTGTCGATACGTCGGGTCGAATCGTCGCAACCAAACTAAGCGAGCTGTGGGGACAATCCATCACCGTAGAAAATCGTCCTGGTGCCTGTCTCTTATACACATCTGACGCTGCCGACGATACTCCTTGTGTA
>CAWUMP010000174.1:0-5449 GCA_963923385.1 uncultured bacterium
GGCAAAGATCTCGATAAGTTGTGGCCGCTGATTTATGACGGCCAATCTGATTCGGCATCGTTTGATAACGCGCTTGAGCTGTTGCTGATGAGCGGTTATTCGGTGGCACATGCCATGATGATGATGATTCCCGAAGCGTGGGAAGGCCATGAGCACATGGAAGCCAGTCGTCGCGCGTTTTATGAATATCACGCCGCGATGATGGAGCCTTGGGATGGTCCGGCCGCGATGGCCTTTACGGATGGTCGTCAAATCGGTGCCACGCTCGATCGCAATGGCTTGCGTCCGGCGCGTTACATCGTCACCGAAGATGATTTGGTGATCATGGGATCGGAATGTGGTTGTTTACAGATTCCTGAAGAAAAAATAATTAAGAAGTGGCGCTTGCAACCAGGCAAGATGTTTTTGGTCGACCTAGAAAAAGGTCGCATCATCGATGACAAAGAACTCAAAGACACTTTGTCTGCTGCGCGTCCTTATAGCGAATGGATCGAACGCATTCGTGTGCGTTTAGATGATGTGTCTGCCGACGATCTGAGCCCGCAAGCGGCTGCGGTCCCATTGCTAGAACGCCAACAAGCGTTTGCATGGACACAAGAAGACCTCAAATTTATTCTGACCCCGATGTCACAGGCTGGCGAAGAGCCCACTGGTTCGATGGGTAACGATTCGCCGCTGGCTGTGCTCTCAGGCAAAAACAAAACGCTGTACCACTATTTTCGACAGCTATTTGCCCAAGTGACCAACCCGCCGATCGATCCCATTCGTGAAGAATTGGTGACTTCGCTGGTGTCGTTTATTGGACCCAAGCCCAACTTGCTTGGCATTGATGAAATGAATCCGCCGCTGCGCTTAGAAGTGTCGCAGCCGATTTTAGATTTTCATGAGATGGACAAAATCCGGCACATCGAGCGCTACACCGATGGCAAGTTTCGTTCGCATGAAATCGACATTTGTTATCCAGTCAGCTGGGGGAGCCACGCCATCGAGGCGCGTTTGGCCTCGTTGTGCGCGCAGGCTGAAGACGCTGTGCGTAGTGGCGATTCAATTTTGGTGATTTCAGATCGCAAAATCGACGCCCAACATGTTGCGATCCCCGCATTACTGGCGCTCTCTGCGATTCATCAGCATCTCACCAACAAAGGTTTGCGTACCTCGACTGGCTTGGTGGTCGAAACCGGATCGGCGCGCGAAGTGCATCACTTTGCGTTGCTCGGTGCGTATGGTGCCGAAGCGGTGCATCCGTATTTAGCGATGGAAACCATGTTGGCCATGCATTCAAACGATGCCAAGGCCGCGCAACAAGCCGTCAAGTATTTCGTGAAGGCGATCGGTAAAGGCTTACGTAAGGTGATGTCCAAAATGGGCATCTCGACGTATATGTCTTATACCGGGGCACAAATCTTCGAAGCGCTGGGCTTATCCCGTGCGCTCGTCGATAAATACTTTACTGGCACGACCTCTAATGTCGAAGGGATCGGCGTCTTCGAAGTGGCCGAAGAAACTTTGCGTGTGCATCGAGCTGCTTTTGGTGATGACCCAGTGCTAGCCAATGCGCTGGATGCGGGGGGTGAATACGCTTTCCGAGTGCGTGGCGAAGAACACATGTGGACGCCCGATGCAGTGGCAATGTTGCAGCAAGGTGTGCGCAACAACTCGTATGCCACTTACAAAGAGTACGCGCAAATCATTAATGATCAGTCGCGTCGCCACATGACCTTGCGTGGTTTGTTTGAATTTCGAGCGGGTGTGCACACCCCCGTGCCATTGGCTGAAGTTGAGCCGGCTGCCGAGATCGTCAAACGTTTTGTGACCGGTGCGATGTCACTGGGCTCGATTTCTACCGAAGCCCACGCCACCTTAGCGGTTGCGATGAATCGCATCGGCGGTAAATCCAATACCGGCGAAGGTGGTGAAGATCGTCGACGCTACGCGCCCATGCAAGTGGGCGAAACGTTGCGTTCGCGTTTAGGTGCTGGACGGGTCGAAACGGATATCGTGTTGCAGCCAGGCGACTCGCTGAAGTCAAAAATTAAACAAGTGGCTTCGGGTCGCTTTGGTGTGACCGCGGAATACTTGGCCTCTGCAGAGCAAATTCAAATCAAGATGGCGCAAGGCGCAAAACCGGGTGAGGGCGGTCAGTTGCCAGGTAAAAAAGTCTCGGAATACATCGCCGAGCTGCGTTACTCCACGCCCGGTGTGGAGTTAATTAGTCCACCGCCACATCACGATATTTATTCGATCGAAGATTTGGCACAACTGATTCACGATTTAAAAAATGCCAATCATCGTGCATCGATCAGTGTGAAGCTTGTGTCGGAAGTTGGCGTCGGCACTGTGGCTGCAGGTGTGGCAAAAGCCAAATCAGATCACGTGACGATCAGTGGTCATGATGGTGGTACGGGCGCTTCGCCGTGGTCTTCTATTAAGCATGCGGGCACACCTTGGGAATTGGGCTTGGCTGAAACACAGCAAACCTTGGTATTGAATAAATTGCGTGGCCGCATCGTGGTGCAAGTCGATGGCCAACTAAAAACAGGTCGCGATGTTGTGATTGGTGCGTTACTCGGTGCTGATGAGTTTGGCTTTGCCACGGCCCCCTTGGTTGCCGAAGGTTGCATCATGATGCGTAAGTGTCATCTCAATACCTGTCCTGTAGGTGTGGCAACACAAGACCCGGTACTACGCAAAAAATTTCAAGGTAAGCCCGAGCACGTGATCAACTTTATGTTTTACGTTGCCGAAGAAGCGCGCGAAATTATGGCGAGTCTTGGCATTCGCAAATTTGAAGATTTAATTGGTCGTGCAGACTTACTTGAAACGCGTCATAGCATTGCGCATTGGAAAGCCAAGGGCCTCGATTTTTCGCGTATTTTTTACTTGCCAGAGGTTGGTTCAGAGGTGGCGCGTCGGCATGTGGAGTCACAAGACCATGGTTTGGATCAAGCCATCGATCATCGCTTGATTGAACTGGCACAACCCGCGCTCACCCGCGGCGAAAAAGTTTCGATCGAAATGCCCGTGCGAAATATTAATCGCACCGTGGGTACGATGCTCTCAGGTGAGGTCGCACGTTTACATGGTCACGATGGTTTAGCTGACGACAGTATTCGCATTCGCTTTGCCGGTTCAGCGGGCCAAAGCTTAGGCGCGTTTTTAGCGCATGGTGTGACGATTGATCTGATTGGCGAAACCAACGACTACTGCGGCAAAGGTTTGTCGGGTGGTCGGATTAGCGTGCAGCCTAGCGCGAAGTTTCGTGGTGTGCCCGAGCAAAACATCATTACAGGAAACGTTGCGTTATACGGCGCGATTGCAGGTGAAGCGTATTTCCGTGGCGTGGCTGGAGAGCGATTTGCCGTGCGTAATTCAGGCGCTACCGCTGTGGTGGAGGGCGTCGGCGATCATGGTTGCGAATACATGACCGGTGGCACCGTCGTGGTGTTAGGAATGACGGGACGCAATTTTGCTGCCGGTATGTCCGGCGGAGTGGCCTATGTTTACGACGCCAGCGGTGATTTTGCGCAACGCTGTAATCGTGCCATGGTCGACCTCGAACCCGTGCTCACCGAAGCAGAGCAACAGGCCCGTGTGTCCCGCGATGTTTGGCATCGTGGTGAATCGGATGAGGCCTTACTCAAGGCCATGATCGAGCAACACGTACAACGCACTGGCAGCAAACATGCGGCGCAATTATTGGCCACGTGGGCTGAGTCGCGTGTGCGCTTTGTGAAGGTTTTTCCGAAAGAATATCGCCGTGCATTGGCCGAGTTGGCCGCGAATGCAAAAAAAGCAGCAGCCTAAGACTGCGCAAACTAAGTTAGGACAGCATGTATGGGTAAGGTCACCGGATTTCTTGAGTTTCAGCGCTTAAACGAAGCCGCGGAAGCACCCGAAGTGCGCAAAAAACACTATCGTGAGTTCGTGGCGCATTTAAGCGATGCTGATGCCAAGCAACAAGGCGCGCGCTGTATGGATTGCGGCATTCCGTTTTGTACTAGCGGCTGTCCGGTCAATAACATCATCCCGGATTTTAATGATTTGGTGTTTCGCGAAGACTGGCAACAAGCCATTGCCACGCTGCACTCAACCAATAATTTTCCGGAGTTCACCGGTCGCATTTGCCCTGCACCTTGCGAAGAAGCATGTACTTTGCGCATCAACGATACAGCTGTCGGTATTAAATCGATTGAACACGCAATCATTGATAAAGCGTGGCAAGAAGGCTGGGTGAAGCCTCAGCCTGCAGCGGTTAAAACAGGGAAAAAAGTCGCGGTGATTGGTTCGGGCCCTGCAGGATTGGCCGCTGCGCAACAGTTGGCGCGCGTTGGTCATGCAGTGACCGTGTTTGAGAAAAACGATCGTGTTGGCGGATTGCTTCGTTATGGGATTCCCGATTTCAAAATGGAAAAATCCCATATCGATCGCCGCATTGAGCAGATGCGTGCCGAAGGCGTTGAGTTTCGCGTCAACCACGCAGTCGGTCCGGCACCGGTGGGCGCAGGAAACGCCGCGGCAAAAGTTGTTGCACCCACGCAATTGATGCAAGACTTCGATGCAGTCGTTCTCGCTGGCGGAGCTGAAGTGCCACGCGATCTTCCCGTGCCTGGACGTGAATTGCAGGGCGTGCATTACGCGATGGATTTTCTGCCGCTACAAAATCGACGTGTCGCCGGTGATGCCAAAGTGCCCGAGCAATGGGCCACTGACCAACACGTGGTGGTGATTGGTGGTGGCGATACCGGATCAGATTGCGTGGGGACATCCAACCGCCATGGTGCGGCTTCGGTGACCCAGTTAGAATTAATGCCAATGCCCGCACAAGCCGATGCCAATCCGGTGTGGCCATATTGGCCGCAGCGCTTGCGTACCTCGTCCTCACACGAAGAGGGCGCGAAACGTGATTGGGCTGTCGCGACAAAACGCTTAGAGGGCGAAGGCGGCAAAGTGAAAAAACTCATTGCTGCGCGCGTCGAGTGGAAAGACGGCAAGATGCAGGAAGTGGCTGGCTCAGAGTTTTCGATGCCTGCTGACTTAGTACTGTTGGCGATGGGTTTTGTTTCGCCAGTGCAATCCATGCTCGATGCCTTTGGGATCGAAAAAGATACACGTGGAAATGCACGCGCCAGCACCGAGGGTGAGGCGAGCTACCACACTAATGTACCCAAGGTATTTGCAGCGGGTGATATGCGGCGTGGTCAGTCCTTGGTGGTCTGGGCGATTCGTGAGGGTCGCCAATGTGCGCGTGCCGTCGATGAATTTTTAATGGGTAGCTCGACCCTGCCGCGTTAAGCGCGCAGCGTCTCGCCACTTGCCCGCGGCGCCTCAACGCATGTCTTTGAACATCATTGTGCTTGCCGCTGGTGAAGGTAAGCGCATGCAGTCGCGTTTACCCAAGGTGTTACACCCGCTGGCGGGCCGTTCGTTGTTGAGCCACGTAATTCACACC
>CAWUMP010000175.1:0-5430 GCA_963923385.1 uncultured bacterium
CGGCCGCCAGCGTTTTTCCTTGTTCAACCACTGCATATGCAGCCAATTGCAACACGCTACCCACAGCAAGCAATGAACGTGACCCACCCGTTGCATTACCCAATAAAAACACGTCAGGGTCGGCTGTTTTTAAATGGATCGATTGCATTGGCACACCCAACACCGCCGACACAATTTGCGCATAGGTGGTTTCATGTCCCTGACCATGCGCATGTGTCGGTGCATACAGCGTGAGCTCGCCTTGGTCGTCCCAACGCACGAGCACTTGATCCATGGGTGCAAAACCTGCACCCGTGGCTTCGATAAAAGTCGCTACGCCGCGACCACGCAATCGACCTGCATTCAGGGATGCAGCGCGGCGCTTGGCAAATCCATCCCAATCGGCCGCCTTGCGCGCGTGTTGCATCACCGCCTGAAAATCACCACAGTCATACACAAAGCCATTCACTAGGGTGTACGGAAAAGCGTGCGCTGGAATAAAATTTTTCTGGCGTAATTCGAGCGGATCGATCTTCAACTGTAGCGCCGCTTCGTCGATCAAGCGCTCGAGGATGTACGACATCACCGGTCGACCCGCACCACGATAAGCAGCCATCGGTGCGGTATTGGTCACCGCTAAACGAATGCGCGCATGCACCGCTTGGACGTCATACACCCCAGACAAACAATTCACCACGCCCAAGGTGTTCACAAACGGACCCGTTGGACACAAATAGGCACCCAGGTTTGCGGTGAAATCAAACCGCATCCCTAGTATGCGTCCTTGCGCATCGAGCGCTATCTCGCCAGTGGAACGCACATCACGCGCTTGTTCATCGGCCAAAAAAACTTCCGACCGCGACCCAGTCCATTTCACCGCACGACCCAGTAACTTGGCAGCAAGTAAGGTTGCGCAATACTCGGGATACAAATTAAAGCGCACACCAAAACCGCCACCGACGTCTTGCGCTGCGATACGAATTTTTTCGACGGGCACATCCATCACCGCGGCAATTTGTCCGCGCATCGTGGCCACGCCTTGGGTACAAGCGTGCAGCGTGTAATCACCACGACCCGCATCGTATTGGGCCAAGCAAGCGCGCGGCTCCATTGGGTTGCCCACCACGCGAGTGTTATCAACACTGAGCTTCACGGTATGCGCGGCATTGGCAAATGCAGCCGTGGTTGCTTGCGCATCGCCTGAGGCGTAATCAAACACCTGATTGTTCGGCACGCCATCAAATAGTTGTGGTGCGTTCGTAGACAACGCCGCGGTGGCATCAATCACGGCGGATAAATCGTTGTACGCAATCGACACCAACTCAGCGGCATCTTGCGCAATCGCCATGGTGTCGGCCACCACCAACACCACTGGCTCGCCCACAAAGCGCACCTTGCCTTGCGCTAGCACGGGCCGGACAGGTTTGAGTAATTCGCTCTCGCCAATGCCTTTAGCAGGCAATGCCACAGGCAAGGACTTCAACCCTGCTTGGGCGATCTCCGTACTGGTGAGTACGCACAACACACCTGGCAAATCACACGCAGCGCTAGTATCGATTGAGACAATCTGTGCATGGGCGCGGTCAGCACGTAAAAAAAATGCGTACGCTTGATCAGGCACATGAAAGTCTGAGACATAACAGCCCTGCCCGGTGAGCAAGCGTGCATCTTCGAGGCGACCTTGGATTGCTGAAAATTGCATTGCTTTCGTTCTTTTCTTAAATAATTAAAGTCTGGCTCACCGATGGGTAATGACCCCATCATTGACTGGCATGCGTAGTGGGCAACGCAATCAATAAACTGCAAGGTGCGTAATCGAGCAAGGATGCGCCCACCGAGCCTTTCCACCAGCGCGCGGCGAACGAGGTGTTTTGATTATGGCCAACGATAATCAAATCAACCGCCAGCTCGCGTGCGAGTCGGCAAATCTCTTCGACCGGTTCACCAACAGCCAAATGTCCGCTGGCGTGAAAGCCTTGTGCCACGAGCAACTGAATGCCTTCATCCAGCAACGCTTGTGCGCGCTTTTTTTCTTCTTCAAGTAACTCTTCGGGCACAAAGCCTTCGGTTAAAAATAAACTGGGCGGCATCGTTGCCACCGCTAACAAATGTGTTTCGGCCTGATGAAACGTGGCCATTTGTGCACACTCAAGCAACGCGCGCCGACCTTCTTCGGAGCCGTTGTAGGCAAGAAGAATCTTTCGATACTTCATACAACCTCCTATTGAAAATACTGACTGGTTATCCGACGAATGACACGCCACAACATCCGTAACCACTTTGCTTTAATGAGCCCACACGCAGCCAATCAAATAACGCTTGATCTACTTGGCAAGCAAACCCAAACGCTCAATCGTTGCGCGCTCTTCGTTAAAGGTCTGCGTCGCCCAACGCACATACTCTTCGCTCGATTTATACCAATTAATTTGATCGAGTTGTTGTAAGGTTTTTTGATGCTCAGGATCTTCTGCAGCCTTTTTTAACGCGTCATGTAATTGACGTACTAAACGTGGCTCCATACCTGCAGGCGCCACGATGCCATACGGTGAATACGACACCACTTCATACCCCGATTCACGCGCAGTCGGCGCGCCCCATTTTGTACGTTGCTCGCCAAACGTCGTCAGCAAACGAAACGTACCCGCTTCGACATGACGCGCCCAACCAGTGGCATCCGACTGCGCCATGATGTGTCCACCTAACAAGGCTTGCGTGGAATCGGCATTGCCTTTAAACGGTACGTGCAAAAATTGCACCCCCGCTTTCAGCGCTAACTCTTCCATGAGTAAGTGTGGTGAGGTGCCCGTACCAGTCGATCCATACGACAACTTACCGGGATTGGCACGCGCATACTCAATCAGCTCGCGCAAGTTGCGCCACGGCGCATCGGTTTTCACCACCACACCAAAGGTATAACCGGTGAGCCCCATGATGTAAGTAAAGTCTTTGAGTGGATGCCAGTCGACTTTTTGCATGTGAGGAATACGAAACGCGCCCACCGGCAACTGCGACAAGGTGTAACCATCTGGTCGTGCGGTACGCGCCATGGTGCCTGGCCCCAACATACCGCCACCCCCGGGTTTATTTTCGATGATGACGTTTTGACCCAGATACTTACTCGCCACCTCGGCAAATTTGCGCAAATGCGTATCGGTTGAGCCACCTGCAGGCCAAGGACAAATCAGCGTGATTGGTCGGGTCGGAAAGTTTTGCGCCTGCGCCAGTGACGCAGCACACAGCGTCACACCTGTCATCAGCAGCAGCGTGAAAGCACGTTTCATCACGGTCTGCGCCCACAGAGTTAAGGTCGTCGTCATGTTCACACGCATTCTTCGTACACGATGCGTTTGATTATAGCCTTCACGGTTATTGGCGCCTGCATGGTGATTGGCTAACGGTGTGTCGGTAGCACAGCCTTACCCTGCGCCGCACCAATTACTTTGATGACCTGACCCCACAATCAGCCCATCATCAAGACGCATCACGTCGATTTGTTTCACGCCATCACCACGCGGCACGTTGCGCCGCCCCGTAGAATTGGGGATTGCTTTGTCTAAGGAGAATTGCATCATGTTGGATACCAGTCGCAATGATTTAATCGCCGGTGTGGTGGGTAGCGGCACCATGGGCCGCGGCATTGTGCAAGTGCTCGCACAAGGTGCAATGCAGGTCAAAGTGTTTGACACCAAAGCCGGTGCAGCGCAAGCCGCACGCGATTCAATTGCGCAAGCCTTAGCCAAACAAGTCGAAAAAAATCGCCTCACGTCGGCGCAGGCCGATGCCATCGTCGCGCGTATCGAGCCGGTCAATAGCCTAAAAGATCTCGCGCCTTGTCACGTGGTCGTTGAAGCGGTATTCGAGCGCCTCGATATCAAACACGAACTCTTTAAAGCCCTCGAAGATATTGTTTCAGACACCTGCATTCTCGCTTCTAACACGTCTTCGCTATCGGTCACCGCCATGGCCGCTGTGTGCCGCAAACCGGGGCGCGTTGGGGGGTACCACTTTTTTAATCCCGTCCCAGTGATGAAGATTGTTGAAGTGATTGATGGCGTGCTCACCGAGCCGTGGGTTGGCGAAGCATTAATCGCTCTTACCAAGCGTTACGGTCATACGCCGGTGCTATGTAAAGACACACCAGGATTCATCATCAACCATCAAGGACGCGCGTACGTGCCTGAGTCGCTGCGTATTCTCACCGAGGGCGTGTGCGAATTTATCGATATCGATCGCATCTTGTGTGATGCCGCCGGGTTTCGCCTTGGACCGTTTGGTTTAATGGACTTGGTGGGATTAGATATTGCCCATAGCGTGATGGAGTCGATGTACGGTCAGTACTATCACGAGCCCAAATACAAACCCTGCTACTTAATCCCCATGCGCGTGGCGGCAGGGTTGCTCGGACGCAAAACCGGACGCGGTTGGTACACGTACACAAAAGAAGGCCCGGCACCGATTGCCGAAGCGCCGATCCCTTCCGCACGGCCCACGTCGGTTTGGGTCGCGCCTGATGCGCCCAGTCTGAAAGCGTTGCTCGTTCGGTTGGGCGCCAAAGTAGAAAGTGGCGCGCAACCCTCGGTCGAGGCGTTGTGCATGGTCGCGCCACTTGGAAAAGATGCCACCACCTGCGCGATTGAATTGGGCTTAGATGCCACACGCACCGTCGCGGTTGATCCATTGTTTGGCTTCACAAAACGTCGCACGCTGATGGTGACGCCAATCACCAGCACCGCGATGCGTGAAGCCGCCCATGGGTTGTTGGGTTCGGATGGTGTGCCAGTCAGTGTGATCAACGACTCGGCAGGCTTTGTGGCACAACGCGTAGTGGCTCACATCGTGAACGTCGGTTGCGATATCGCACAAATGCGCATCGCCGCGCCCGCCGATCTAGATCGTGCCGTGGTCCTTGGTTTGTCTTATCCCCACGGACCGCTTGCGTTTGGCGACGCATTGGGGCCACAAAATATTCTGACCGTCCTTGAAAACATGCATGCGTTTTATCAAGACCCACGCTATCGCCCCAGCCCTTGGTTGAAACGCCGCGCTGGTCTTGGAATCGCACTCACTACACCGGAGAATTCACATGCTTGATGCTTATATCTACGACGGTTTGCGCACCCCGATTGGACGCCATGCGGGCAAACTCGCTGGGATTCGTCCGGACGATTTAGCGGGGTTAGTCATTGCCGAAGTGGTCAAACGCAACGCCGTCAAACCAGAAGAAATTTCTGATGTGATTTTGGGTTGCGTGACACAAGCCGGCGAAGACAGCCGTAACGTTGCGCGCTTTGCAACCCTTGCCTCGGGCTTACCACCGAGTGTGCCCGCTGTCACAGTCAATCGTTTGTGTGCTAGTGGTTTGCAAGCCACTGTCGATGCAGCACGCGCCATTACCTGCGGTGAAGGCACGTTATACATCGCCTGTCTCTTATACACATCTCCGAGCCCACG
>CAWUMP010000176.1:0-5385 GCA_963923385.1 uncultured bacterium
AACGCAAGGAAAAATCCTGGAAACATCGCCGCTGCGTACAGCTTCACCACAGATTGACCGGCCACCGCGGCATACACAATGATCATGACCGAAGGCGGAATCAAAATACCTAATGTGCCACCTGCGGTGATCACGCCAGAGGCAAGCCGCACGTCATAGCCCGCTTTCAGCATGGGACGCATTGCAATCACGCCCATTAGCACAACCACGGCGCCCACTAAACCGCTGGCAATACCCCAAAACGTGCACACCACCAAGGTGGCAACAGCTAGCGACGCGGGTAATCGTCGAAAGGCGAGTTCGATGCTGTAAAACATCTTATCGACTAAAGCGCCACGTTCCATCACGTACCCCATCAGTACGAAGAGCGGAATCGACAAGAGTGTGTCATTGGTCATTGCGCCATAAGCGCGCTGAACCATCAGCGGGAAAATCTTGTTATCTAAGAATGCTTGGCCGGGTTCATGAAAGGCAATAAAGCCGAACATCATGCCCAAGCCCATGAGGGTAAAGGCGGTGGGAAAACCCATCATGATCACCACCACGATGAGCCCCAGCATCAGTAATCCGAGTGCTGGATCAGTCATTGTCCGCCTCCAATGCGACGATGCGCCGCTTCATCAATTTTTTGTGCTTGTGCGGCAAGTTGACGCGCTTCTTCATCAATATGTGTGCTTGCTGCGAGTTGTTGTTCGACAACGTCGATTTCTTCAGCATCTTTTAGGCGTGCAGGCCAAGCGCCCGTACGTAAGCAAATAACGCATCGACACATCTCGGCTAAGCCTTGCAGCAGCACGAGCGCGCCGGCAATCGGAATCAGCGTTTTGAAGTGGTACACCGGTGGACCATCTGCGGTCACGCTTGAGTGCTCGCGAATTTTCCAGGCGGTTTCGGCAAAGTCCCAGCCGGCTAAAAATAGCGCAGCAATTCCGGGCAAGAAAAATAAAAAATATAGGGCCAGATCTAATCCTGCTTGCACACGCGGACGCATTGAGCCATACAGAAAATCACCGCGCACGTGTGCGTTTTGCGCCAGTGCATATGCGCCACACATCATGAAAGTGGCGCCGTACATCATCGAGGTCACATCAAAAATAATCGCTGATGGTGCGTTGAGTGCGTAGCGTTTTGCGACTTCGATACACACCACAATCATCAGCAAGCCAATCAGCCAAGCGAAGGCTTTTCCTGCAAATGTGCTGATGCGATCAATGGTTCCGATTAGCGTTTCCATGCAGTTCCCGCAGTAGTGCAACCGAGCGAGGGTAAGGCATCAGGCGCACTGATGCAATACGGAAAACGAATCGTTGCGCTGCACCAAACGTGTGGATCAAGCGCGATCACGCACCCAGAAGAAATCTCGATTGCGCAGGGTGAATGCTATGCTCTTTTGTGTGTGACGATCGAGCCCATTGTCGCCGTCCTTTAACTACATTGCAGGACCAAACATATGAACCATCGACTTTGCATTTTGCTGACATGTATCGCCACGTGGTATTTGCCATCAGCTTGGGCGCAAAGTTATCCGAGTAAACCGATCAAGGCCATCGTGCCATTCGCTGCGGGCAGTGCTACCGATTTAATTGGTCGCGGTTTTGCAGCGCGCATGTCCGAATTGCTTGGGCAACCGATCATCATCGAAAACAAACCCGGTGTGAACGGCATGTTGGGAGCCGACACCGTCGCAAAATCACCAGCGGATGGATACACCTTGCTGTTTGGCACCAACAGCACTAACGCTGCGTTAAAGAGCCTGATGAAAAAACTTCCGTACGATCAGGACACCGCCTTTTTGCCCGTCGGATATTTTGGCTCGGTGCCGTTGATTGTTGCTGTCAATAACGATTTGCCTGTGAAAACGCTCAAAGACTTTGTCGAGCTTGCTAAAGCCAAGCCCACGCAAGTGACTTTTGCTAGCGCCAGCACTTCGCAGCTAGTGTCGAGTGAAATGCTCGCGAGCATGGCAAATATTCAAATGACCAACGTGCCGTACAAAAGTGGTCCAGCGGCCATGACTGATTTGATTGGCGGACAAATCAATATGTTTACCGCCGACTTTGCCGTGATGCTGCCGCAGGTCAAGGCCAACAAGGTGCGTGGTTTGGCTGTCACCTCCACGCGGCGCTCAAAAGCGATTCCTGAGCTACCCACGGTGAATGAAGCATTGAACTTAAAAGATTACGAGCTGATTGCTTACTTTGCCGTGTTTGCCCCGGCGGGCACGCCTGCCGATGCGATACAGAAACTCAATAAAGCCATCAATACAACGGCAACCAGTAAAGACATCCTCGAAAAATTCGCAAGCATGGGCTTTGAAACAGAGCCAGGCACACCCGAGGCGTTGGCGGCGCGCACAAAGACCGAAACTGCCAAATGGGCCAAGGCGATTCGTGACGCCAAAATTGAGCCGCAATGAACGCGTTGAAGTTTTCTTTTTTACGCGGCCTCTTGTTGTGTAGTGTCGTCGCTGGAAGCTTATGCGCACCCACCGTGCTGGCGCAAGGCTATCCCCAAAGTTATCCCACGAAACCGGTGCGTGTGATTGTTGCGTTCACGGTCGGTGGGACGACCGACATTTTGACGCGCGCCGTGTCGCAGAAACTTGCCGAGCGGTTAAAGCAATCATTTGTCGTTGAAAATAAACCAGGGGGTGGCGGCAACATTGGCACCGAGTTTGTCGCTAAAGCACCGGCTGATGGCTATACCTTGATCATGAACTCGGTGGGGCCGATTGCAGTCAATTTGAGCCTCTACAAAAAACTGAACATCAATCCGTTGGTTGATTTAGTACCGATTGTGCAGGTGGCCGATGTGCCCAACGTGTTAGTAGTGAATCAAAATTTACCGATCAAAAGCATTGAAGAACTCATCGCCTATGGCAAATCTCATCCAGGGCAATTGAACTATGCCTCTACCGGTGTGGGAACCTCATCGCATCTGTCTGGTTTTATGTTGGCGAGACGCGCGGGTATCGAGGCAACGCACATCCCCTACAAAGGCGCGGATGCACTGACCGATTTAATTTCTGGTCGAGTGCAAATGATGTTTGCAACGATCCCTTCGGTGATTCAGCACATTCATGCGGGTAAATTGCGCGCGATTGGCGTGACTAGCTTGAAGCGATCACGCTCGATGCCAAGCGTTCCAACCGTCGCTGAAAGAGGATTCCCAGGCTTTGAAGCAGGCTCCTGGTTTGGTCTGTTTGCTCCCAAAGACACGCCGCCTGAGGTGATACAGATCATCAATCAACAGGTCAATGAGTTATTGCCTTCGTTAGAGGCACAGCTCATTCGTGAAGGCGCAGATCCCGCGGGAGGCAGCGCCTTAAAATTTTCTCAATTTGTTCACAAAGAATACGAGAAATGGAAAATAATCGTTCGTGAGTCGGGCGCGGCAGCGGATTAAATTATCTGCTTGTATCGATCTGGCTGTAGTGCTCTTTTGGTGATTCTTTACGAGATCAACTCAATTTTGGATAACTTGCGTTGCGTATTCTTTTATCAAAACAAGCAGCAGTTGAATTAACGCCGCGGATAACAGCGCTGCTAGAACCATATCCGTTTCAAATTTTTTTCGCTGAAGATTGCCAGTCCGGTGACGATATTGAGGTGGCATTTATTTCACGTGATGTCACTGGACTGTCGACCAAGCAAGTCGTTCAGCCCAGTACCCAGCACTTTTATCAGTTACTACTGAATGCACCATCACTGAGCTGGGTACATACCCATTCTGCAGGCTCAGATCGACCGATCTTTGCACAGTTACGAGAAAAAAATATTGCTGTCACAACCTCGAATGGCGTGAACGCAGAAATCGTCGTTCAATCTGCATTAGCCGCAATTCTTTCTCTAGCGCGACATTTTCCAGCCATGCAGCGGGCTCAACAAGCGCGTCAATGGGAATCCTTAATCAAACATCTTCCAGCTGATCTACGCGGTCAAACTGCAGTGCTTGTTGGTTGGGGGGCAATTGCGCAACGCCTCGCTTTTTTTCTGCATCATTTGGGTGTGCGCTGCATTGCGCTACGTTTTAGTGAAGCGACACATTCAAGCGAAATAGCCAAATTTTTATCTATCAACACGATAGACACAGTACTCGCAACAGCCGATTGGTTGATTTTAGCTTGCCCGCTGACTGCGCAAACGCGTTGCTTGATTGATGCGCAGCGTTTGGCACGATTACCTCGACACGCTCGTCTCATTAATGTCGCGCGCGGTGAAGTGGTGGATGAAAATGCGTTGATTGATGCGCTTGAGAACAAACATCTTGCTGGTGCGTATTTAGATGTGTTCACCACCGAGCCGTTAGCAACAGCGTCTCCGTTATGGCACCTCGAGAACGTGATCGTCACACCGCATTCAGCAGGCCACGCTGCAGGTAATGAAGCGCGCGTGCTTGAATTGTTTTTGTCTAATCTAGAACGCAAGCAACGCAACGACACGTTGCTTAATTTAGTGCCGTAAATCATCCTGACCGGAAGCAAAGATATGAGTCTACTGACCCCAGAAGAATTGGCGCAACTTAATGATGCTGAATCACTGTTTCCATCGCCGATTCCGGTACAGTCGTTATCGAGCGATGAATTTATGCCTTCACCGCAGTCCCCGCAGCAGCGTGAATTTGAAACGCGTGTCAAAGACATGGGGGCACGACTAGCCAAAGAGCACAATCTTAGTCGCCGGCAATTCTTTAAAACCGCTGGAGGGATGGCTGCCGCGTTTTTGGCGATGAACGAAACCTATGCCAAGCAATTAATCCCGGTGTACGACGTCTCACCTGACGAGGCACTGAATCTCGATTTAGCGCAAGCGCGTGCAGACAGCTTAAAAGATCAGTTCGTGATGGATATGCACACGCATTTTTTACGCGATGACACGCCGATTCGGTCGTTCATTACACAACGTGAGACTGTGGGTAAAGCGGGTTGGAATCCTTTGTTGGTCGGCAAACCGCAAACCATCGACGATCTGAAATTTCCAAATTACTTTAAAGAAATATTCTTGGATAGCGACACGAAAGTGGCGTGTATTAGTGGATCGTATTCAGTGGATCCGATGTATTCGTTTCTTACCAACGACATGAAGTTTGATGCACGCGAACGGATCAATCGTGAATCTGGGACGCGTCGTATGTTTTCGCACGCCATTTTCACGCCTGGATGGGCCGGGTGGTTAGATCAGTTTGATGAGCAAAATGAACGCCTTAAACCTGATTCTTGGAAGGGTTACACGATTGGTGATAACACCAACAAGCATTTATCTAAATTTCCGTTTCGGCTTGATGATGAAAAGCTGATGTATCCGTTTTACGAAAAGCTCACCAAAGCCATTGCCAAATATCCAGAGCGACCTGGTCTAAAAAACGTGTGCATTCACAAAGGCTGTC
>CAWUMP010000177.1:0-5368 GCA_963923385.1 uncultured bacterium
TTAGTGATCGATCTGTCGTATGTGTTTGTTGATCCGCGTATTCGCTACTGACGATACACCCCATGGCAAACGGCATACCGATGATTCAGCACAGCGCATGGCAACGTGCAGGTCAACACATCAGCGTCCGATTGGGCGCCAGTGTCTTACTGATCTTATTGTTACTAGCCTTGTTGGCGCCGTGGCTGGGAACGGTCGATCCCACACTATTTGATCCCGCGAGTCGCGATCAACGACCAGGACAAACGGGCACGATCACCACGCTGGAGGGCGAAACACTGACGCATTATTTTTTGATGGGCGCCGATTCACTGGGTCGCGATATTTATAGCCGCGTGATCTATGGCACACGCATTTCTTTAAGTGTGGGATTTTTTTCAGCATTACTCGCGTTGATGGCTGGTGTTAGTCTTGGACTGATCGCCGGTTACTTACGCTGGGTCGATGGCATCTGTATGCGCATGATGGATGGCTTGATGGCGATTCCGGGGATATTGATTGCAATTGCATTTGTCGCGGTTTGGCGTCCCAGCTTAAGCACACTGATTATCGCGATCGCCATCCCAGAAATTCCACGTGTGACACGACTCGTACGCTCTTTAGTGTTGTCGTTACGCCAAGCGCCCTACATCGAAGCGGCTATCTCGCTGGGTACCCCCACGCTAAAAATTTTATTTCGGCATGTGTTACCCAATACGATCGCGCCCTTGTTGGTGCAAGGTACGTACCTGTGCGCGTCGGGGATGCTGATTGAATCAGTGTTGTCGTTTTTAGGTGTGGGTTTACCCTCTGACATTCCAACTTGGGGAAACATCATGGCTGAAGCGCGTGTGCAATTTAATACATATCCGCACACGATATTTTTTCCGGGCGCGTTTTTGGCAGTGACTGTATTGGCTGTGAATCTGTTGGGTGATGGCTTACGCGACACGCTTGACCCCAAGCTCGCCAAACGTCTCTGAGCGTCCTTGATCATGTCACTCACTCACGCCAACGTTGCACCAGCGCTGCTTGAATTGCGCGGACTCACGATCGGACTGCCGCAACAAAGCGACCGACCTGACGCGGTGTCGTCTCTCGATTTAACCGTGCAGCGCGGCGAAATCGTGTGCTTGGTGGGTGAATCAGGCTCTGGTAAGTCGAGTATTGCGTTGGCGATCATGGGTTTGTTACCCACAGGGCTCAGGCTGCGCAATGGTCAGATTCTTTTAGATGGCCAAGATCTCGTGCCGTTGCCTGCAACAGCCTTACGGGCGGTGCGTGCCCAACGCATGGCAATGATTTTTCAAGAACCAATGAGCGCGCTTAATCCGGTGATGCGATGTGGCGCGCAACTCGATGAAGTCTTGCGAGAACACACGCTACTTGACCTTGCAGCGCGCAGCAAAAAAATGCACGCCATCTTGCACGAGGTGGGCTTCACCGATACCGAGCAAATCATCGCCGCTTATCCACATCAACTGTCTGGCGGACAACGGCAACGCATCATGATCGCAATGGCCCTGGTGCTCGAGCCCGCACTCCTGATTGCCGACGAACCCACCACGGCGCTGGATGTCACCACACAAGCGCAAATTCTGCAGTTGATCGCTTCACTGCAGCAACGCCGAGGCATGGGCGTGTTATTCATTACCCATGACTTTGGCATCGTGGCAGAAATCGCCCACCGTGTGTTGGTGTTACACGCTGGACAATGCGTTGAATCTGGCACACGTACAGCGGTGTTACAACAGCCACAACAGGCTTACACACAACAATTAATTCGTGCCGTCCCCACGCTGATTGCACGGGCATCGCGCGTGGATCCAAACGCAGAGGTCGTGTTACGCGTGCAAGACTTAAGCAAAACGTATGACGCACCCGGTTGGTTTTCGCGGCGTAAAGCGACCCAAGCGTTACATCAAATCGGTCTTGAAATTCGGCGAGGTCAAACCTTGGGTATTGTCGGTGAATCTGGTTCCGGAAAATCAACGTTAGCGCGCTGCGTTGCGCGTTTGATTGAACCCACACAAGGCAATATTTTTCTTGGCGGCGATGACATCGCGCATCGCGCAGCCACGTCGCTACGTCCATTACGCCGACGCGTGCAAATCGTGTTTCAAGATCCGTATCGTTCGCTCAATCCGCGCATGACTGTGGGCGAAGCATTGATCGAAGGTCCACTCAACTACGGTGTGTCGCGTAACGAGGCACTGCAAAATGCGGCGCGTTTATTGACACTGGTGCAACTCGAACCCGCTGTGATGTCACGTTATCCGCATCAATTTTCTGGCGGACAGCGTCAACGCCTGTGCATTGCCCGTGCGTTGGCGCTTACACCAGATTTACTGATTGCCGATGAGGCTGTCTCTGCGCTGGATGTCTCAGTGCAAGCGCAGGTGCTAGCGCTGCTTGAAGACATCCGCGCAAAACTACAACTGGCGATGCTGTTTATTACCCACGACCTGCGTGTTGCTGCACAGCTTTGTCATCATGTGGCGGTGATGTCACATGGCGAAATCGTCGAGCATGGTCCAGCCACAGAAATTTTTTCTCATCCCCAACACCCTTACACACAAACACTCTTGGCAGCGGCGCCCGGACGCCACTTTGCCTTTGCGCAATAAGGTTCGCATCCTGATGCGGTCATAGGCTTTCTGCGCCGTATACTGCCGCGATTTCTTGATGAACCCACCCACACCCAACACCATGCCCATCGCACACACCGAACTCGCAGATGCTTTGTGTGCCGCATCGCTACAACAGCGCCTGGCAGCTGCTGGGTGTACGTTACCAGTTGCTGTCGAGCATCAATGTACCTCCACAAACGCACGCCTACTTGCAGATGCCGCTTCTGGTCATCCGCAAGTACTGTTTGCAGAAGAGCAAACCGAAGGGCGCGGTCAACGTGGTCGACGTTGGGTCACGCTACCCGGTCATGCCCTCACGTTTTCTTTGCGCTGGTATTTCAATCAAGCGCACACCCCGATTGCCGGTCTTCCTTTGGCCATTGGTGTGGGCTTAGCCAACGCTCTGCATAACGCCGGTGCGCATGCGGTACGCTTAAAGTGGCCAAACGATTTACTGGTTGGCGCAGCTAAACTGGGAGGCGTATTAATTGAATCGCGTCCTACCGCCCATGGACTATGCGTCGTGATTGGCGTTGGCCTCAATGTCCTTGCGCAACCCGATCTACAAACGCAACTACGTCGCCCGATGATTGCTTTAGAAGACTTTGCCCCTCAGATGACACAACGCAATCCACTCGCAGCGCAATTGGTCCTGTCATTACACCAAACACTGCACCAATTTTCGCAAGAAGGATTCAGTGCGTTTGTTGCACGGTGGCAAGCATTGCATGCGTTTCAAGGGCAGCGCTTACATGTACGACTCGCTGGCGGTGGTCGTGTTGCCGGTGCCGCTGAAGGTGTGAGCGCGATCGGTGAGTTGCTACTTAGAAATCGTCGCGGCTTACGACGTATCCACAGCGGGCACGTGATGCTCGGCGGAGCGCACGCATGAATCTGTGTATTGATGCGGGAAATTCACGCGTGAAATGGGGCTGGCACGATGGCAGCCAATGGACCGCCCTCGCCAGCGTATCGCTCATTGAGTTTGCTGCCGCAACGCACGACATTAATCCGTTTGCTGCCACACACGCGAATCCAGAAAAAATTATTATTTCGAATGTTGCGGGTGAAGGTGCGCATCAATTATTGGTCAACTGGACGAGCATATTTGAGGCCGAACCCCATTGGTTGCGCGGCACACCGCACGCCTGTGGCGTGCAAAATCGTTACGAAAATCCTGAGCAACTCGGACCCGATCGTTGGGCTGCGCTGATCGCTGCACGCGCCTTACATTCTGGCGCGTGTTTGGTGATTAATTCAGGCACCGCCACCACTATCGACATGCTGACAGCGGATGGCGTGTTTCAAGGCGGCGCGATTTTGCCTGGGGTCGAATTGATGCGTTTTGTTTTACACGAACATACCGGACGCTTACCGTTACAAGCAGGACATCCCGTGCAAACGCCGCGCAACACACTGGATGCGATTGAATCGGGCTGTTGGCACGCCCAAGCTGGCGCAGTGCAACGCGTGGCTGCACAAATGGGTAAGGAGGTGCTGTGCTTGTTTAGCGGCGGCGCCGGTCAAGTGTTGATGCAACAATTACCGCACTATAAAACGCGCTACGTCGACAACCTGGTACTTGAAGGGTTGGCGCGTATCGCACAGCACACAAACACTCCGTGAAACGACTATTCATCGTGTTGGCGTGTTTCAACCTCGCGGTGTTTGCTTGGTTTCAATTTGGAACCGGCGCCACCGATCGAAGCCCGTTACAACGACAAATTCGGCCCGAACAAATTGACTTAACGCCCCCCACTTCTGCCGCTTCCACAACCCCACCCGCCCGCACAGCCGCGCCACCAGAAACAAACGTCCTCGCCTGTTTGGCTTGGGGCAGCTTTGCCAGCAACGAAGTCGAACCCAGTATGCGCGCACTGTTTCCACTTTCTTTGGGAGACCGCGTCAAGCCGCGCGAAGTGCGACCACCGAGTGGTTGGTGGGTGTTTATCGCTTCACAAGGCTCGCGACAAGCCGCATTAAAAAAAGCCGCTGAACTCAAAGTATTTGGTATTGAAGACTTCACGGTCTTGCAAGACGAAGGGCCTTATCAATTTGGCATTCATCTCGGCGCGTTTACAACGCAAGCAGAAGCCCAAGCGCGACTGACACGATTACGCGCGCAACGCGTTCGAAGCGCACAAATGGGACCCCATGAAGCAAAACCTGCCCGGACCTGGTTTGAAATCCGTCTCGTCGACGAACCGCTCGCAGTACGTCTACGCGAGTTAGTGATGGGTTTTCCGGGAACTGAATTACGTGAATGTGCGGGGTTGGGGGAGTAGAAAGTTTTTGAGGCAAAGCGAGGCAGATTAGATTCGACCCGGGGGTCGAGTCGGCGGGCGTTGTCCTCTTTGTTCATCTCTCAGAATTTTCGCCACCAAGCGTTGGCCCACTTCAGTCAGATTCCAGTACTCAGTGTCATCAGTACCGCGCTTAATTTCAACGACTCTACGTGTGTGTAAGTCTCTGAGACTATCGAGTGCAAGTGAAGCGTGATCGCTGGTGCGTCGAGCTAAATCTTTTGCATTGATCGGGTGAGCGTAATCACCCAGTTCAGTGAGTAACTTTTTTACACGACGTTGCTCCATGCCATCGAGAAGATTGAGCCATTGATACGCATCGTCTAGCGCCCGGTCTTCTTTCTCGCGCAGTCGCTGCATTTGTTCCTGGTCTTGCGTGGGTGATTCTTTGGGTTGGGCTAGCGCGTCGTGCGTTGCTTTTGCATCTATGCCTTGACTAGGCTGTGACGTTCCCTG
>CAWUMP010000178.1:0-5366 GCA_963923385.1 uncultured bacterium
CATCGCGCTGCCCATTCACCCAAAGGACTTCGCCTAAATGCGCGCCGATTTCGCCATCTGGGCGTCCAGCAAACGCACGTTGCAAATGCTGTAACGCTTTGCCGATCTCGCCTAAACGAAAGTACACCCATCCCAAGCTATCCAAGATATAAAAATCATCTGGGGCGAGCTTGACTGCGCGTTCGATCAGCGATTTGGCCTCTGGCAATCGCAGATTACGATCAGCATAAGAATAACCAAGTGCGTTGAGCGCATGCGCATGATCGGGACGTGCCGTAATTAATTTTTTTAGATTGGCTTCGAGCACATCAAACCGCTCGAGACGTTCGGCCACCAAGGCATGCTCGTAGAGCAATTCTGCTTGTTCGGGCTGCGCAGCCAATGCCTCACCCAGTAAGGTAAAGGCTTCTTTGTGTTGCTGCGCATCGCGCAGCAATTGCGCCTCACCAATCAGCAATTGAATTCGCTGCGCTTCAGAACCCGGCGCTGCGCGCAAAAACGCACGTGCTTGTTCTAGATTGCCCTGCTTTACTTGCACGTGTGCATGCCGTAAACGAGAGGCAACATATTGCGTACCACCGCTTACTTGCACATACCAACCTAACGCATCGGGATACGCTTTACGCTCTTCTGCGATTTGACCCAAGGTAAAGCGCACGGCATTGGGGTCGCGCACACCCAGCTGTAACGCACGCTGTAATAACGTGTCTGCTAGCGGGTATTCGACCAGTTGCGCTGCGAGCAAGCCACCGGCGTACTGCACATCTGCGCGCTCAGGAAAATCTTCTGCCAGACGACGGATTTGAAGAACAGCTTGCGAATTTTTTTCGTCGATCGCAAGTAAGCGTGCATAAGCCAAGCGCACATCGCTGCTTTTGGGTTGCACTGCTAAATACGTTGCCAAACGCGCCTGCGCTTGCGCAATGTCGGTCCGTTGTAGCAACTGCGCCTCGAACAATGCGGGCGCTTCCCATTCTGGCTTTAATCGCGCGGCTTCACGCACCGACTGTAGTGCTTGCGTGGCGTTTTCAGCGGCCGCGGCTGATTGCGCGATGGCGTAATGCGCTTGCGGTAAGTGTAAGTAGGGCGCAGCTAAGCGACGCATCGCCACTAAATTTGCTGCGCGATCTGGGTTGTTGGCCAACAAGCGCGGCAATTGCATCAAACTCTCTGCTGCGGGTGGATTACCTAACGCCAGCAATTTTTCAATGAGTGGCACTGCCTCATCAATGCGGCGTTGGCCAATTAATAACGCAGTCAAGGTTTGCAACGCGCCCACCGACGTCGGGTCGGTGTCATGCCACAGCCGCGCTGCGTCGATCGCTAACTGCGGGGCTTGCGCATACCCGGCCACTTCCATGGCGCGACGTGCGACACGCGGATCGCGCGTCTTACGTGCTAAGTCGCCATAAGTGCGTGCGGCACTGGCGGCGTTGCCGCGTTGGATCGCGATTTCACTTAGCAATAAATCATAAAGTAAGCTCGGCGAGAGATTGAGCGTCGGTAAACGCGCTGCAGCTGAGGCACGCTCTTCTGGCGTAGTTTGAATCGGCGCCTCGATATCCGCGTCATCGTCATCCTCTTCTGCGGGCGCAGATTGCGCGATTGCGCTCAGCGCAAATAAGCTCGCGCACACGAATAGCAACGCGCGCAGCAACCATTGGCGTTGGCGTAACCCACAAACTTGAGCGCAAACAACAATCAACATGAAAGATCGCAAACCGCCGCAGCGCGGCATTTAAACACTGACATTGACGGGGAAGCTGCACAGACAAACAACAACACAGCATGGCGTGCAGGATTGCCGACGCAGTACCACGCGGGAGGGTCAGTTTAGGTATATTCAAGGATCCACACAAGCACACGCATCCATGGGGGACACCATGGGGCCACACCCTGACCCGCCGACACATCTATGCCCGAATTACCTGAAGTCGAAACAACCTGTCGCGGGATCTCCCCGCACCTGATCGGACAAACGATCACCGCGGTGCGTATTTTTCATCCCCGCTTACGCTGGCCAATTCCTGACGAAGTGCACACCTTGGTTGGTCGCACGATCCGCAGCATCACGCGGCGCGCTAAGTATCTGCTCATGGACTGCGAAACCGGACATCTCATTGTGCATCTCGGGATGTCAGGCAGCTTGCGCATCGTTGCTCCCGATGCGCCGCGCGGTAAGCACGACCATGTCGAAATTCAAGTCGGCGCGCAGGTACTGCGCTTACGCGACCCACGGCGTTTCGGCGCGGTGTTGTGGACTGAGGAACCCCCACACACGCATCCCTTACTCGCGCATCTTGGCGTTGAGCCGTTAGATGCTGCCTTTGATGGCGAATCGCTCTATGCGCAAACGCGCAAGGTCAACACGCCGATTAAGTTGTTTGTGATGGATGCCAAGCGTGTGGTGGGTGTGGGCAACATCTACGCTAGTGAAAGCTTATTTTTAGCAGGGATTGATCCGCGCACACGCGCAGGAAAATTATCTGCCGCGCGTTGTGAGCGCTTGGCCAAAGCGATTAAATCCGTGTTACGCGCTGCGATTCGTGCAGGCGGTTCGAGCTTGCGCGACTTTGTCGGCAGCGATGGCACATCGGGATATTTTCAACTCAATTACCGCGCTTATAATCGAGCTGGCGCGCCGTGTCGAACCTGCGGCCAGTTGATTCGCCGGATCGTGATGGGACAACGTTCAACATTTTTTTGTGCGCAATGCCAAACACGATAAGCATTGTGTGACTTGCGTGTCGTAACTGCGCTTGCGTATTGCTAGGTGCGACCCATGGCACGAACTTTTTCTTGGAGCTTGGCACTCACCAATGGGTGTACGAATTTTGAAACATCACCGCCCAAGGTGGCGATTTCTCGCACCAAGGTGGCAGAAATAAACATGTGTTGTTCCGAAGGCGTTAGAAACACCGTTTCGACATCGGGATATAAGTTGCGGTTCATGCCAGCGAGCTGAAACTCATATTCAAAATCAGATACCGCACGCAAGCCGCGCAAAATCACGCGCGCTTCATGTTCGCGAATAAAGTGAATCAACAATCCACTAAAGCCAACTACTTTGACATTGGGTAAGTCGCTAAGCACTTCGCGTGCAATATCGACGCGCTCTTCCAAGGTAAAAAAAGGCCGCTTGGCGCGACTATCGGCCACGCCAACGATCACTTTGCCAAACAACAATGCCGCACGACGCACTAAATCTTCGTGTCCGCGTGTAAGGGGATCAAACGTCCCCGGATAGACTGCCCCGATCATGTTTAAACTCCAGCAGTTGGTGATGCACCTGACCAGCACGTGCGTGCCGCAATTCGTGCCACGGGGTCTGCACCGCCATGGGCGCCGAGGCTTCGACATGCACGCGTGCACCAGGATTCAAGACCCGCGGTAACAGCGCAAGCACATCGCTCAAGACATTTTGCCTGAACGGGGGGTCGAGGAAAACTACATCGAAGCGCTCGTTCGCATTGGCGAGCCAGCGTAGCGCATCGGCTGCAACCACTTGTATCTGCGTCGCCTGTAAGCGCTGCGCGTTTTCCTGCAATGCCGTCAACGCAACACGATCCGTTTCTAACGCCACCACGCCCAGCGCACCGCGCGAGGCGGCCTCAAAGCCCAAGGCGCCGCTGCCCGCAAACGCATCTAAACAGCGCAGACCATCCATGCGTTGGCCCAACCAATTAAACAGCGTTTCTCGCACGCGTTCAGGTGTGGGTCGTAAGTCAGTGCGTTGCGGAAAATGCAGGACGCTTTTTTTCCAATGTCCGCCAATAATGCGCACGCGACCGGCAGAAGGTAAAGATCGAGACATACGCAACGAGGAATTGGTGGCGGTTTGCTAGAATAAGGATTGATCTTAGCGGCTTTCGATGTCGCTGACCTCCATGTTCGGCCTGTTCAAAAAATCTCCCGAAGAAGATGCTCGTTGGACCGCGCGACTCAAAGCGGGTTTGGCACGTACACGTGCGGCGCTTGGCGGCGGACTGAATACCTTATTTGGTCGTGGGCGCATCGACGATGCCCTATACGAGGCCTTAGAGACTGCGCTGCTTACCGCAGATTGTGGCGTAGCTGCCACCCAGGCGGTTCTCGATGCGCTACGCGTGCGGGTTCGTCAAACCGGCAGCACCGATGCCACACAAGTGCGCGCAATCCTCAAAGAAATTTTACTGGCCTACGTTCAGCCCCTCGAAGTCCCACTCGATCTTGGCGTACAACGGCCGTTCATCATGATGGTCGCTGGCGTCAATGGCACGGGGAAAACCACGTCGATTGGCAAGCTGGCGCGCTACTTTCAATCACACGACTTGCGCGTGCTGTTGGCCGCAGGCGATACCTTCCGCGCGGCTGCACGCGAGCAACTGGCCGAATGGGGGGCGCGCAATCAAGTAGACGTCATTGCACAACAATCTGGCGATGCTGCAGCCGTGATGTTTGATGCGGTTAACGCGGCGCGCGCACGCAACATCGACGTATTGATTGCGGACACTGCTGGGCGTTTGCCAACGCAGCTGCATTTGATGGAAGAAATTCGCAAGATACGTCGCGTGATCCAAAAAGCGGAGCCCACCGCACCGCACGAAGTCTTACTGGTGCTCGATGCCAACACGGGTCAAAACGCACTGGCCCAAGTGCAGGCCTTTGATCAGGCGATCGGGGTTACCGGCCTGATCCTCACCAAACTCGATGGCAGCGCACGCGGCGGCATCGTGGTTGCCTTAGCCCACGCCCGCGCCGCACAACCCCAGCGTCCTGGGCCAGCCCTGCGTTTTATCGGGGTCGGCGAGGCAATCGACGATCTGCGGCCCTTTGTTGCCAAAGACTTTGTCGACGCGCTGCTAGAATAATCATAATAAATCAGTAGGTTAAATACTTACAGGAACTTTCATTTGCATTTAGCACTCTGAGTCATGGAGTGCTAAAATAGACTCCTCAAAGAAGCCTTATGCGCTGCAGCACCTACTGATTTTGCTTGTTTTGGGAGATGACACATGACAACTGCCACCCTGCAAATGAACTTACCGATGCCGGTCGGAAGTCTGGAGAACTATATCCAGACCGTGAACCGTTTGCCGATGCTGAGTCTAGAGGACGAACAACGCTTAGCCAAACGCCTGCGCGATGAAAACGACGTGGCTGCCGCGCGCGAGCTCGTACTGTCGCATTTACGCTTAGTCGTGTCGGTGTCGCGCGGTTATCTTGGTTATGGCCTGCCCCACGCCGATCTGATCCAAGAAGGCAATATCGGGTTAATGAAAGCGGTCAAACGCTTCGACCCAGAACGCGGCGTGCGCCTCGTTTCGTTTGCGCTGCATTGGATCAAAGCTGAAATTCATGAGTACATCGTGCGCAACTGGCGGATG
>CAWUMP010000179.1:0-5361 GCA_963923385.1 uncultured bacterium
AGTATCGTCGGCAGCGTCAGATGTGTATAAGAGACAGATTGTCTTCGACATCAAGGTAAGTGCACTCAAAACCTTGACGCTCAAGTTCACGCATGGTGTCGAGCGTGGCTTTATGCTCGGTTTTTTGCGTGATCAAGTGCTTGCCGCGCGCTTTGTTAAATTGCGCAGCTCCCTTAATCGCCAGATTGTTGCCTTCGGTTGCGCCCGAGGTCCAAACAATCTCACGCGGATCAGCCCCTAACAGGGCCGCGACGTGTGCGCGCGACTCTTCAACCGCCTCTTCAGCCTTCCAACCAAACGCATGCGAGCGTGAGGCCGGATTGCCAAAAAATTCCGTTAAATAGGGGATCATCTTTTGCGCCACACGCGGGTCAACTGGTGTGGTGGCGGAGTAATCTAAATAAATAGGTAAATCCATTGCTGCCTCGTTTGCGTTATGCCACCAGCGCCACAGGTGGAACGGGCTGGTTTCGAAAATCACGCAGCTGGGAAACCTCTTTGCCACGCTGGTGATCCACCAAATCCTGCAAGGTGACCGAGCGCAGATAATCAAACATCTTTGCGTTCAGCGTCGCCCATAAGTCGTGCGTCATACAACGACGATCATCTAAACAATTTTCTTTGCCACCGCATTGCGTGGCATCTAAGGGCTCATCGACCGCCAAAATAATATCGGCCACTGTGAGCGATGGCGCCGCTTTAGCTAACTTGTATCCACCGCCAGGACCACGCACACTCGAGACCAACTCGTGGCGGCGTAACTTGCCAAACAGCTGCTCTAAATAGGACAACGAAATTTTTTGACGCTCGCTAATGGCTGAGAGCGTGACCGGCCCACCCGCTTGTCGCAAGGCGAGATCGACCATCGCTGTGACCGCAAAACGGCCCTTGGTTGTGAGTCGCATGGATCGCTCCAATACCCGATTGAGATGGTCAAGTATACCGAAGTCCGACCAAAGTGGTCAAGAATTCAAGGAGGATGCGCTCGCGAGTCCCCTAACGTTCGAGCGCCTGATGTGGGGTAGCAGCGCCAACAGCCTCCGGCGCCCTCGATTGACTAAGCTGTTGTTGTAACAAGTGGATTTCGTTTTCTAACCGCGAGGTATCGGCAATCAGCCGCTGGATCGCCTGAGCGTAGGGGTCGTCGTGACCTTGGACAACTGCATACGCAGTAAACGGTGTTGCCTCCTGAGCATCGGTATCGACCAAGCGCCCTGGTACCCCAACCACCGTTCCTCCTGCGGGAACCGCTTTTACCACCACCGCATTCGATCCAATACGCGCTTCGTCCCCCACATGGATTGGGCCAAGAATCTTGGCACCGGCACCAACCACCACACCACGACCCAAAACGGGGTGGCGCTGCCCGGCACTCCACGAGGTTCCTCCTAATGTGACACCGTGATACAGCGTGCAGTCATCACCCAACACCGCCGTTTCGCCGATCACCACACCCATGCCGTGATCAATAAACACGCGCCGACCCAATTGCGCTGCCGGATGAATTTCGATGCCAGTCAAAGCGCGGGCAACGTGCGAGATCGCCCGCGCCAACCACTTCCATCCGCAGCGCCAAAGTTGATGCGCGGCCCGATGTAACCACACCGCATGTAACCCGGGATAGAGCGTAAAGACTTCCCAATGCGTTCGTGCCGCGGGATCGCGCGCAAATACACAAGCCATATCTTCACGAATTCGATTCAGCATTTGATCAGTCTAAACAGACGATGGCATGACCACAACCACTTAAAGTGAATGGTCAGAATTTCTTGGCTTTTGCAGCGCGCGTAACAGACCGCGCAAGATATTGACCTCTTCGCGCTCTAAACGTACGCGAGAAAACATCCGTCGCCAGCGGGCTTCGAGCTTGCCGGGCTGCGATGGATCAAGAAAGCCACTGCGTGCCGCCGCCTGCTCAAGCGCTGCGTATAACCCCTCCAAATCGTCTACCGTCGCTGCGCGTTCGGCGGGTGCTTGAGGCAAAGACATACCAGCCGCCTGACGCATTTCGTAGACAACAATTTGCACCGCTTGCGCGACATTCAATGAGCCATATGCCGGATTGGTGTCGATGCGCACATGGGTCTGACAGGTGAGTAACTCTTCATTGCTAAGGCCTGAGGCTTCGTGACCAAAGACCAACGCCACCGGCCCTTGCGTAGTCCGTTCGATCGCAGCTTGTGCCGCTTCACGCACCGACAGACGTTGCGGACCCCACTCGCGCTCGCGTGCAGACAATGCAAATGCAGACACGCAATCACCAATGGCCTCAGGCAATGTGTCGACAATACGCGCGCGTTCAAGCACATCATCGGCGCCGCTGGCCAAGGCAAACGCCTCGGCATCGGGTCGCTGTCGAGGCGCCACCAACACCAAATCGTCAATCCCCATGGTTTTCATGGCGCGCGCCGTCGAGCCGATATTGCGTGTCAAGGTGGTTCGCACTAAGACCACACGCACATGGGTCAACTGACCAAAAGAATCAGATTGCACTGTGTTTTGCATGCCGCCAGTTTAGAATAGCTGCCTCTTTGCTGTGGAAAAGTTCTTACTCATGCATCCCATGCTCAATATCGCGGTGAAAGCCGCACGCCGCGCAGGCAGCGCCATTAATCGCGCCACGTTATCAGGCAATTTCGAGGTTGAGTCAAAACGCATCAACGATTTTGTGACGGAAGTAGATCGCGCTGCCGAGGCCGAAATCCTACGTGTGATCCAAACTGCTTATCCAGATCATGCCATTCTCGCCGAAGAATCAGGAGAGCTCGCGGGCAGTCGTGGTGCGTCGGAGTATTTGTGGATCATCGATCCCTTGGATGGGACCACGAATTTTATTCATGGTTTTCCACAATTCGCAGTGTCGATTGCCTTACAGCACAAAGGTCAGCTGACCCAAGCGGTCGTTTTCGATCCCACGCGTAACGAACTCTTTACCGCAAGTAAAGGTGCGGGCGCCTATCTGAACGATCACCGGTTACGCGTGAGCCGCTGCACGCATTTACGTGATGCGCTGATTGGCACGGGTTTTCCGTTTAAAGAAATGAATCGGCTCGATCCTTACATGCGCCAACTTAAAACCATGATGGGTAGCTGCGCTGGCGTGCGTCGCGCTGGTGCAGCCGCACTCGACTTGGCTTTTGTGGCCGCAGGTCGCTTGGATGGCTTCTGGGAACTCGGGCTCGCACCGTGGGACATGGCTGCAGGCGCGTTACTAATCAAAGAAGCCGGTGGCTTGGTGGGGGACCCCACAGGCGAGGACGGTTGGATGGCCTCTGGTGACATCATCGGTGGTACACCCAAGGTCTTTGCCCAACTCATCGAGTCGCTCAAGCTGCGACTCTGAATGCCAATTCTGCAGACTATAATCAACGCACACGCGAAGGTCTGAACCCATGAAGATTGTGAAAACAGAAGCCGAATGGCGCGCACAGCTCACCGACATGCAATTCAAGGTGACACGCAAACACGGCACGGAGGCCGCGTTCACCGGTGAATTGAATGACAACAAAGCACCTGGCGCTTATGCTTGTGTGTGCTGTGGTGCCCCGCTATTTTCATCGGAGCACAAATTTGATTCTGGCAGTGGTTGGCCCTCGTACTGGCAACCAGCGCATAGCGAAAATATCGAAACCTCAGAAGATCACAGCTTTTTAATGAAGCGCATTGAAGTGCATTGCAAACAATGCGATGCACATCTTGGCCATGTGTTTGAAGATGGGCCGGCGCCCACGGGCTTACGTTACTGTATTAATTCCGCCTCCTTACGCTTTACGCCCAAACGCTAACCCCGATTACCAACCCAGCGGCGCGCGCCATGAAATTTCTGTTTGATTTATTCCCCGTCATCTTATTTTTTATTGCTTTCAAGCTCGCGGGTATTTATGTCGCCACTGGGGTCGCAATCGCCGCCACTTTCGCGCAAATTCTTTGGCTATGGCTACGAAAAAAAACCATCGAGCCCATGCTTTGGGTGAGTTTAGTGATCATCGTTCTGTTTGGCGGCGCCACCCTGATTTTTCAAAACGAAACCTTCATCAAGTGGAAACCCTCTGTGCTGTACTGGGCGTTTTCATTGGCACTGGCCGCTGCGCAGCTTTTTGCACAACGCAACCTCATTCAATCGATGCTCGGCAAACAACTCATCCTGCCGCAAAAAATATGGGGGCAGTTGCTATGGGCATGGTGCGCATTTTTTTTCGTGATGGGCGTACTGAATCTTTGGGTGGCCTATCATTTCGATACAGAGCAATGGGTCAACTTCAAACTCTTTGGCGGTACCGGCTTGATGTTTGTGTTCGTCATTGCGCAAGCCTTGTACATGGGCCGGCATTTGACTGACGGTCATCAACAGCGCCCTGAACCATGAGCGTGGTTGAATCTAAATTACGCACGCGCCTTGCCACGTTAACGCCGACAACACTCGAACTAAACGATGACAGCGCAGCCCACGCCGGGCATGCGGGTGCTGCACCTGGTGGAGCAACCCATTGGCGCGTCCGCTTGATTAGTACGCAATTCGTTGGCAAGTCCACTGTCGCGCGTCATCGCATGGTATACGCAGCGATTGGCGATCTCATGAATCAACCCATTCACGCGTTGCAAATTCAAGCACTCACGCCAGAAGAAGCGGCACGTCAATCTTTTTGAAAGGACCACCCGATGTTTTGCTCTCGTCTCGTTCATACGCTTGCGCTGATTTTGTTACCTACCGCACTTCTCTCCGCATCGGTCTTTGCGCAAGAGGCAAAAAAGGCGCGAGCAGGCGCACCCCTGCCGCAATCGCTGAGCGCCAGTGGCAGCGTCGCGACGGTCAATGGGGTGAGCATCCCTGCCACGCGCGCAGAGATGTTGTTGCGTGAACGCGCTCAGCAAGGCGGGCCACGCGGCGATGAAAACGAAATGCGCGCAGCAGTACGCGAAGAGCTGATCAATCGCGAAGTCGTGATGCAAGAAGCCGCGCGCAGCGGTCTAACAAAGCGCGCCGACATACAAACCGAACTCGAACTTGTTCGACAAACCGTGATTGTGCAATCGTATCTGCGCGAGCACATGCGTACTCACCCCATCACGGATGCAGAAATTCAAAAAGAATACGAACGCATTAAAGCGGATTTAGGCGACAAAGAATACAAAGCGCGCCACATCCTGGTCGGCACAGAAGAAGAAGCGCGTAACGTGATTGCCGAACTTAAAAAGGGCACTGCGTTTGAAGAGATTGCCAAAAAATCCTCACGTGACGAGGGCACCAAAGAGCGTGGTGGAGATCTTGAGTGGAATGCCCCTGGCGGATTCGATAAAGACTTTGCCACCGCCATGGTGAAACTCAGCAAAGGTAAATTTACCTGTCTCTTATACACATCT
>CAWUMP010000180.1:0-5307 GCA_963923385.1 uncultured bacterium
GCTAGTTTTGCAGGTAGCGGAGCCGCTTTAGAAGCGGCAGTAGGGGCCTTGTTGGCAGCGCGCATCACTGACGAAAAAGAGTTGGCAGATTATACTCTTGCACATCATGAAAACTTCACTCCCAACACGCCATTCTCGATTGCTGATCTTGGGCTCTGGCCCGGCCGGCTACACCGCAGCGGTCTATGCCGCTCGCGCCAATTTACATCCCGTCCTAATTACTGGTCTGGCCCAAGGCGGGCAGCTCATGACCACCACCGAGGTCGATAACTGGCCCGCCGATGCCGGTGGCGTTCAAGGTCCAGACCTGATGGCGCGTTTTCAACAACACGCGGAGCGCTTCGAAACCGAATTAATCATCGATCAAATTCATACCGTTCAACTGCAAACTCGACCGCTCACCTTAATGGGTGATTCGGCCACCTACACCTGCGATGCCCTCATCATCGCCACCGGCGCCTCGGCACGCTATCTTGGTGAGCCCAGCGAACAAGCGTTTATGGGCAAAGGCGTTTCGGCCTGCGCCACCTGCGATGGGTTCTTCTATCGCAATAAAGACGTCGCGGTAATCGGTGGCGGCAACACTGCGGTAGAAGAAGCCCTATACCTTGCCAACATCTGCAAGCACGTTACCGTTGTGCATCGTCGTGAAAAATTTCGCGCTGAAAAAATCATGATCGATAAACTCATGCAACGTGCACAAGAAGGCAAAGTCACCATTGCTTGGAATCATGTGTTAGATGAAGTGTTAGGTGATGCCACTGGTGTGACCGGGTTACGCATTCGTCATGCACAAACAGGCAGCACGCAAGCGCTCGATCTGGCAGGGGTCTTTGTGGCGATCGGCCACACACCGAACACCGGTATTTTTGAAGGTCAGCTCCAGATGCAAGGCGGCTATATCGTGACCCAAGGTGGTCGCGATGGAAACGCCACCGCCACCAGTATCCCCGGGGTATTCGCTGCTGGCGATGTCCAAGATCACATCTATCGTCAAGCAGTCACCAGTGCGGCCACTGGATGTATGGCAGCGTTAGATGCAGAAAAATATCTCGATGCTTTAGGGCATTAAACGCGCACCGTGCAGCCATGGCGGATGAAGAATTTCTCAACGCAGTTGCTGACGTGCGCCCACTCAAGGCGGTACGACGGGCTACGCTGCGTCGCACTCCGCCCCCAGCACCGGTTGCGATTCACTCACAACGCGATGAAGCCGCCGCATTATTCGAAAGTATCAACACGCCCTTAAGTCTTGCCGATGCACTCGACACTGGCGAAGCCTTAGTTTATTTACGCGCCGGTCTATCGCCTCAAGTACTCAAGCGCTTGCAGCGCGGCTATTGGGTGGTGCAAGCGCATCTGGATTTGCACGGACTCAATCGATGGCAAGCCGCCTTAGCGGTGGTTGAATTCTTACGTGAAGCGCGACGGCGACATGTCCGCTGTCTGCGGATCGTGCACGGTAAAGGATTGGGCTCACCTAATCGCGAACCGGTACTCAAAAGCAAACTGCGTCATTGGTTGACGTTACGAGAAGAGGTGCTCGCCTACTGCCAAGCGCCGAATCACGAAGGCGGAAGCGGCGCGATTCTTGTATTGCTGCGGGCAACGTAACTTAAACGGCGCCCTCGTCGGTTTCGCCTGTGCGAATCCGCACCGCATGCTCGACATGGCTCACAAAGATTTTTCCATCACCAATTTTTCCGGTGCGTGCGGCCGCAACGATAGCTTCAATTGCAGCATCGACGCGCGCATCAGGCACCACCGCTTCGATTTTTACTTTTGGCAAAAAATCGACCATGTATTCAGCGCCCCGATACAGCTCGGTGTGCCCTTTTTGGCGACCAAAACCTTTTACCTCAGTCACGGTGATGCCACTCACACCGGCCTCAGATAAGGCCTCCCGGACTTCATCTAACTTAAAGGGTTTAACAATGGCTTCGATTTTTTTCATGGCTCTATCTCCTGTCACTGTCGTACAGATCAATCACGATAACGCGAAGTGATGGGCTGGCGCCAGTCGCGCCCAAACGCACGCGTTGTAATACGCACACCGGGCGGCGCTTGACGACGTTTATATTCGGCACGTCGAATCAGGCCCACCACTTGCATCACGGCTGCCGGATCCATCCCAGCGGCAATCATGTCTTGGGGACTGCGATTGGATTCTATGTATGCCTCAACGATTGCGTCGAGCACCGGGTATTCAGGCAGACTGTCTTGATCGGTTTGGTCTTCACGTAACTCAGCGGTTGGCGCACGCGTGATGATGTTTTCCGGAATGACTGCACTTTGCGTATTACGCCAACGACACAAGTCCCACACCATGGTTTTAGCGACGTCTTTAATCACCGCAAAGCCGCCAGCCATATCGCCATAGATGGTGGCGTAACCCACGGCCATTTCAGATTTGTTTCCGGTGGTGAGTACCATGGCACCCGTTTGATTCGAGAGCGCCATCAACATCGTGCCGCGGATTCTCGACTGTAAGTTTTCTTCGGTCAGGTCTGGCTTTTTGCCAGCAAATTGCGATTGCATTTGCGTTAAAAACGCATCTAACACGGGGCGAATCGGAATCACGTCGTACTGCACACCCGTTCGACGCACCATTTCTGCTGAATCGTCTAAACTCATTTGCGCAGTAAATTGCGAAGGCATCATCACCGCCCGGACTTTATCAGCGCCCAATGCATCACAAGCGATCGCGAGTGTCAGTGCAGAATCCACGCCACCAGACAAGCCGATCAGTACGCCAGAAAATCCGTTTTTGAGTACGTAATCACGCGTCCCAGTCACCAGCGCTTGATAGACCTCTGCCGCCAAGGGCAAGCTAGGGGCACACACACCAGGCCGCGGAACCGCACCATCAAACACCACCAAGGTTAAGGACGCTTCAAAAAATGGCGCTTGCTGCGTGACTTCGCCTTGGGCATCTAACACGCACGAAGCACCATCAAACACCAGTTCATCTTGTCCGCCCACCATGTTGACATACACCATAGGCAGATGGGTCGCGCGTATCCACTCGCGAAAAACGGCGTGGCGCGCTGCTTGTTTTTCTTTGTGATAAGGCGATGCGTTGATCGAGAGAATCACCTGAGCGCCCGATGCTTTAGCCATCGCAGGTGCTTCAGGCCACCACACGTCTTCGCAAATCGTCAATCCAAAACGCACCCCCTTGAGTTCAAGCACACAGGGCTCGTGCCAAGCAGAAAAATAGCGTTTCTCGTCGAACACATCGTAGTTTGGTAAATCATGCTTTCTTGCGGTGAGAATCACTCGACCGTTTTGCAAGACAGCGGCTGCGTTATAGCGTTTACCGTCTCGACCCAGCTCGGGGAAACCAACCACAACTACCATCTCATGCACTTGCGCTGCGATGGCATCCAGTGCATTACGACAATCCTGCAAAAAGCCATCGCGTAAAAGTAAGTCCTCTGGCGGATAGCCGCACAGCGACAATTCGGGGGTAAGCAACAAATCTGCGCCTAAAGACTGGGCGCGTCGCATTTGCGCAAGAATCTGCGCACTGTTGCCGGCCAGATCACCGACCGTACAGTTCATTTGGGCAAGCGCGATAGTGATACTGGACATGAAACAGACTATACCGCAGGCATTGCTTGCTGCCGAGCACATCCATGCTGAATAATGAACTTTTCTTTGTACATGCGCGATCTTCTTCGCCATGTAACGACGCCATGCCCCGTCTATCTATCGTCGATTCGTTTGCACACATTGATGCCAATGCATGGGACACGTTACTCGCCCACAACGGGGGTAGCCCGTTCATGCGACACGCCTATTTGGATGCCTTGATCGCCACCGAATGCGCCTCAGCACGTACCGGCTGGCAACCACGCATTCTGTTGCTGGAGCGTGACGGCCAGTTATGTGGCGCGATGCCGCTATTTGAAAAAACACACTCCTATGGCGAGTATGTATTTGATTGGGCTTGGGCAGAGGCTTATCAACGGCATGGACTGGCCTACTACCCCAAGCTCTTATGCGCCGTGCCTTTTACGCCAGTCAATGGCACACGCATTTTGGCAGCAGACGCAGCGGATCGACAGCAACTCATCGCAGCAGCGCTACAGCACGCGCAACCGTTTTCTTCGATGCATGTGTTATTTGCCCCCCCCGACGACATCGACGCATTGCAGTCACAAGGATTGCTGCTACGACGTACCGTGCAATTTCACTGGCAAAACATGGGGGATCAAGATTTCGATGCGTTTCTGATGCGCATGACACATCAACGCAGAAAAAATATCCGACAAGAGCGTCGCAAGGTAGCCGAAGCGGGGATTCGATTTCGCACGCTTACAGGCCGCGACATCACCGCAGCACATTGGGCATTTTTTCATCGTTGCTATCTTCAAACGTATCGCGCGCACCGCTCGAGCCCGTATTTGTCGTTGGCTTTTTTTGAGCGCCTGAGCCAACACATGCCAGAGAACGTGTTGCTCTTTTTGGCTGAACGCGAAGGAACACCAATTGGCGCAGCGTTTAATGTGCGCGATGACACCGCCTTGTACGGACGCTATTGGGGGAGCATCGAATACGTACCGCTACTTCATTTTGAAGCCTGTTATTACCAAGCCATTGAATACGCCATTACGCATGGGTTACAACGCTTTGAGGGCGGCGCGCAGGGCGAACACAAGTTGTTTCGTGGCTTGCTTCCAGTCGAAACCTATTCCGCGCACTGGCTCGCTCATCCGCAATTCGCACGTGCCATCGAAGATTACTTAGAACGTGAAAGTGCGGGCATCGAGGGCTACGTCAACGAGCTCAATGAGCACTCGCCGTTTCGGGCAGCGCATGCATAACAACCCGTTGCAACTCAACAATGCATAGTCATCTACACCGCGTTGGTAAACCCGACAGGATTCGCGCAACGCACTGTGTTCGCACAACGACTACACAGGTTTTTTAAACCCGCCCAGTAACGCAGCGACGGGGCGTGCGCGACGTACACTGCTGGTTGTTGCTGGTCTCGCGGGTGCACTCGACCCACTGCTCGGCTCATAGGGTTTACTAAAAATAGGATCGGCGGGCACGACCGCTGCAGCGCGTGACATGGATCCATCGCGCGAGACGCGCGCGCGATCGGTGCGACCAGAAGATCGTGTCTCGCGATGATCGGTCTCACGCGGTGCAAGCGGCGCACTAGCGCGTGGTAACGCAGCCGCCGCTTCGCGTCCCAACAAGGCCGATAGCGTGGCCGCATCCGGCTCATAACCAGGGACCAAGACGCGTTCGATTTTTACTTTAATCAGTTTTTCGATATCAGCCAGCGCCTCTAAA
>CAWUMP010000181.1:0-5304 GCA_963923385.1 uncultured bacterium
AGATCCTCTCTGGTCTCGTGGGCTCGGAGATGTGTATAAGAGACAGTTACTGAATGACCCCTTCTTTAAACGCTTTTTTGGTGAGCAGCCGAGCGATCAAACCGAGCGCACTCCGAGTTTGGGTTCTGGCGTCATCGTTAGTCCAGATGGGTTCATCCTCACCAATCATCACGTCATTGAGGGCGCAGATGACATCGAGGTACTACTCGCAGACGGACGCAAACTCACCGCGCGCGTCATCGGCAACGACCCGGACACCGATCTTGCCGTGTTACGCGTCGAGGCGCGTGGCCTGCCCGCAATTGCGTTTGGTAATGCAAGCAGTCTGCGTGTGGGCGACGCAGTGTTAGCCATTGGCAACCCGTTTGGGGTGGGACAAACCGTCACGTCGGGCATTATTTCTGGTTTGGGTCGTAGCGGACTAGGAATCAATACATTCGAAAATTTTATTCAGACCGATGCCGCCATCAATCCCGGCAATTCGGGTGGCGCGTTAATCGACGCCCATGGTGCATTGATCGGCATTAATACCGCGATCTATTCGCGCTCGGGCGGATCGATGGGTATTGGATTTGCCATTCCTGTGTCCACTGCCAGTCAAATCCTCGAACAGATCATCAAAAACGGTGGCGTGACACGCGGTTGGTTAGGCGCCGAACTGCAAGAGCTCACACCCGCGCTAGCAGAGTCATTCAAACTTGCCGATGCGCGCGGCGTGATCATTGCGGGGGTGGTGCGTGGTGGACCGGCAGACAAGGCCGGGATGAAGCCAGGCGATCTACTCAGAACAATTGAGGATCAACCGGTGCCGACACCGCGCAGCGTTTTAGAGACCGTCACCAACTTATCGCCGGGCTCGAATGCCCGCGTGTTAGTGCGTCGCGGTGAAACCGATAAAAACCTCGTGGTGGTGATCGGCACGCGCCCTAAGCCCACTGCAGCGCGTCGCTAATTATTCAGCAGGTTTTGCTTCTTCTGTTGGCGCTTCTTTGTCTTTGCGCTTCCCAGTAAAGCGCGCCACCAATAAACCCAGCTCGAACAACAAACACATCGGGATCGCCAACATAAATTGCGAGAGCACATCTGGTGGAGTGACAATGGCAGACACAATAAACGCCCCGACAATTACATAGGGTCGTGCCAACCTAAGCTGTTCGATGCTCACCACGCCAAAGCGCACCAGCAAAACCACCACCACCGGAATTTCAAAGGTCACCCCGAAGGCCAGAAACATGGTGATGACAAAACTCAAATAATTTTCGATATCCGGTGCTGGCGTAATGCTCTTGGGTGAAAACTCATTGATAAAAGTAAACACCTTGCCAAACACAAAGAAGTAACAAAACGCGACACCAATCAGAAACAACACGGTGCTGCAGACCACCACGGGTAGTGCGAAGTGTTTTTCATGCTCATACAGCCCGGGGGCAACAAAGGCCCACACCTGATACAAGACAAAGGGCAACGCAAGTAAGAACGCCGCGAGTGCAGTCACTTTCATGGGCACCATGAACGGCGTGATCACGCCGGTGGCAATCATTTTTGTGCCATCCGGTAGCGCCTGCATCAATGGCATGGCAAGAAAATCATAGACCGCACCAGAGCCTGGCCAGATGAATAAAATCACAAAAAAGACGCCGACTGCGATCAGGGCGCGTGACACCCGTTCGCGTAATTCGATGAGATGCGATACAAACGTTTCTTGTGTGCCCATTGCAGCGCTTAAACCGTATGGGTTGAAGAAGGGGCTGCTTGGGCAGCGCTCGGTGTCGTGTTATCAGCGGTATTAACCGATGGCGAATCTAGGGCGTTGCTTGCGCGATCTGCACTCGGCTGGATTGGTTCAGTCGTCGATGCAGCGCTTGCCTCAGTGCTCGTGGTAGTCGAGAGCGAGTCGCTTAACGATTGCTCAGTTTGAGACATCGTGGTGCTGACCGTGGATTCGATACTTGAAGCGGCCGACTGCATTGCGTCACGCATTTTGCGCAACTCATCGAGCTCAACCTCACGGTGAATGTCGGCTTTGACATCGGCCACATAACGTTGCAAGCGCCCAGTTAAATGGCCAATCGTACGCGCGACCCGTGGCAATTTCTCCGGGCCAATCACGATCAGCGCAACCACGCAGATCACCATCAACTCAGAAAATCCGATATCAAACATACGCGCCCTGCAGATACAAAGGGCGCCCACATGGGACGCCCTGACGTTGCGAAAGTCTCAGATCAGACCCGGGATTCGGTCTTGCCGGTGACTTGACCTTCAACGGTTTTTCCACCGACTTGTGCAGGCGCAGCGTCCGCTGCTTTTTCAGCGGGCTTGTCGGTGGCCTCACGCATGCCATCTTTAAAGCCTTTCACAGCGCCGCCAAGATCCGAGCCGATGTTACGTAATTTCTTGGTGCCAAAAATCAAGAGCACGATGGCCAACACAGCCAACCAGTGCCAAATGCTGCCAATACCCATTGCAATCTCCTCTGGATATTTCTTCTATTGGGGGCGAACGATCATGGGACCCAAGGGGTCAGGACCACCAATCACGTGCATGTGCAGATGATACACCTCTTGTTGCCCCACTTTACCGCAGTTGATGATCGTTCGGAACCCGGACTCGGCCCCAGCCAAGCGTGCCAATTCGCCAGCACGGGCCAACATCGTCCCTAACGCACGCTGATGCGTCATGTTGGCGTCATACAGCGTGGCGATATGCGCCTTTGGAATAATCAAGAAATGCACCGGACGCACTGGATGAATATCGTGAAAGGCCAGAACATCATCGTCTTCGTATAAAACCCGCGCCGGAATTTCTTTACGAACGATCTTGCAAAAAATACACGCGTGCTCCATTAGCGCTCCTGGCAAAGTCTACGATGCATCACGCAGCGCATCCTTGCGCGCTGCTTTTTCATCAATGCCTGATGTGCCTTCGCGGCGCTGCAGCTCGGCCAAGACATCTTCAGGACGTAAGTGCATACGCGAGAGCATTACCAAACAATGAAACCACAAGTCGGCGGTTTCGCGCACGGTATGTTCACGATCGCCAGATTTTGCAGCGAGCACGGTTTCAGTGGCTTCTTCACCAATTTTTTTAAGAATGGCATCTTCACCTTTGGCGAACAACCGCGCCACATACGAGGTGTCTGGATTTGCAGCTTTTCGCGCGTCGATGGCATCGGCCAAACGCTGCAGTACGTCTTTTGTCGAGTCCATGCTCATGCGTCGCCGTAAATAAGTTTGGGATCTTTTAACACTGGGTCGGTGCTCACCCAGCGACCGTCTTCGAGTTTTCTAAAAAAACAACCGGCGCGCCCTGTATGGCAGGCAATGCCACCGCGCTGCTCGACGCGTAGCAAGATCGCATCGGCATCACAATCGAGGCGCAGTTCAATCACGTGTTGGATGTGCCCCGATTGTTCACCCTTATGCCACAAACATTGCCGCGATCGTGACCAATACACCGCTTCGCCTCGGGCCACCGTTTCACGTAACGCCGCGCGATTCATCCAAGCCAAGGTCAGCACTTGTCCACTGTGCACGTCTTGTGTCACCACCGGCGCCAGGCCTTGCGCATCCCAGCGCACTTGTCCGTCCCATGACGCGAGTGAAGTGTCATCGCTCATCAGCGCACCTCAATACCGCGCGCGTGCATATATTCTTTTGCTTCACGCACGGTGTGATCACCAAAATGAAAAATCGACGCTGCCAAGACGGCATCCGCGCCACCCTCGATGACTCCTTGCGCTAAATGCTCGAGCGTACCAACCCCACCGGAAGCAATCACCGGGATATCGACGGCGTCACTGACTGCGCGCGTTAACGCAAGATCAAAACCATCGCGTGTGCCATCGCGATCCATGCTGGTGAGTAACAGTTCGCCCGCGCCACGTTGCTGCATTTGTTGCGCCCACTGCACGACATCTAACCCCGTTGCTTGACGACCGCCATGGGTATAAACCTCCCATGATGCGCCCTTGCGTTTGGCATCAATCGCCACCACGATGCATTGATTGCCCACTTTATTGGATGCCTCGCTCACTAACGCAGGGTTTTGCACCGCGGAGGTATTGATCGAGACCTTATCTGCACCGGCATTTAACAGCCGGCGTACATCATCGAGCTTTCGCACGCCACCACCGACGGTGAGCGGGATAAACACGCGCGATGCCACTGCTTCAATCACATGCAAGATGATGTCGCGTTGATCGGAGCTGGCGGTGATATCCAAAAAAGTGAGTTCATCAGCGCCTTCGCCGTCGTAGCGTGCGGCGATTTCTACGGGGTCACCTGCATCACGCAACTGCACGAAGTTAACGCCCTTCACGACGCGACCAGCGGTGACATCCATACAAGGAATAACGCGTTTAGCAAGACCCACGAGATTCAACCGTTGCCGTGACGTTTAAGCAATCGCACGATCAGCAGCCGCTTGCGCTTCTTTGAAATCAAACTTGCCTTCATACAAAGCGCGGCCTGCAATCGCACCCACCACACCGTCGCCGTACAAGCCACACACGGCTTGCACGTCAGCCAAGCTACCCAATCCACCTGAAGCGATCACTGGAATACGCAAGGCTTGTGCGAGCTTGCGGGTTGCATCGAGGTTGACCCCAGTGAGCATGCCATCTCGACCAATATCGGTGTAAATCAATGCTTCGGTGCCGTAGTCTTCAAATTTTTTAGCGAGGTCGAGCACATCGTGACCGGTCAGTTTGGACCATCCTTCTACCGCTACTTTGCCCTCTTTGGCATCTAATCCAACCATGATGTGGCCCGGAAAGGCATAACAAGCATCATGTAAAAACCCTGGGTTTTTAACCGCGGCCGTACCAATGATGATGTAACTCACGCCCACATCGAGGTAACGCTCGATGGTGTCTAGATCACGAATGCCGCCACCCAATTGAATGGGCAATGCATCGCCCACCGCTTGCACCATTTCGCGGATCACTTTTTCATTTCGGGGCTTACCCGCAACCGCGCCATTTAAATCGACAATGTGTAATCGCTTGGCGCCCAAATTACGCCAGTGATGCGCCATCGCAACCGGGTCTTCTGAAAATACTGTGGCCGAATCCATGTCACCTTGTTGTAGGCGCACGCAACGACCATCTTTTAAATCTATGGCAGGAATAATCAACATGAGATGGATTGAACGAACGTTGTCGGTGTTGAGATCATAAAAGTGATCAAGATATTTCTGGTTGCCATTGGGTAAAGTTTTGCAGCAACCGCAAGCCAGCGTTTTGGCTTTTTTCTGGATGAAACTGTACGGCAAAAACGTTCTGGCGTGCAACGGCCGCCGTAA
>CAWUMP010000182.1:0-5169 GCA_963923385.1 uncultured bacterium
CAGGCTATCAATCGGTCGCGGAGTTTCTTGAGCAAGCAGTCCCCGAAACTGAGCGTGATGGTGCGGCACAAATTTATTTGCGTGTCTTACAAGGCGCTACTTGGGAAGCATGGCAATTACGTCGTGAAAAAGATCGCTTGCCCGTATTGGACTTCACACCAGCGCGCGTGCAGTTTGTGCAAGACAGTCTCAACGCGGTGTCGGACTTACATTTTTATGGCGTGCCGATTTGGTTTTCGTTAGACACTTTTGATGAAGTCAAGGCCAGCGTATTTCAAATGACGCGGTCGCCGGGACGAAACCTTGTTTATCTGGGCTGCGTGTTACTAATTTTGGGTGTGTTTGCGATGCTGTATGTACGCGAACGGCGGATGTGGTTATTGGTGCGCGATGGCATTGCGGTACTTGCAATGCAAACCAATCGGCGCACACTCGATGCCAACGAAACATTTACGCGCCATCAACACGCCTTGATGGCGTTGTTGTCAACGCCTTCATCCTCGAAAGGAGCGGTGCATGAACGCCACTGAACGCCACGGCTTGATGTATTGGCAGAGCCGCTCTTGGCAAGATTGGTTGTATGCGCTGGCGCTATTGTTTGGTGTGGGCTACGCACAACAACGTTACAGCGCGTATATGGATGGTTACGAGCAAATCATTTTGCTACTCGCTGCGCCCACATGCATTGCCTTAGGTTGGTCTTGGAGTGCGTTACAACGCTTGTTTGCTGGATCCGCCGTGTTGGCGCTGTTCTCGATGAGTTTATATACGCAAGAGTTAGCGCGCGCCGATCGTGTGTTTTTACTCAAGTACTTAATTTCTAGTCAGTCGGCAATTTTGTGGATGTGTGCGTTGTACTTTGCCGCCACGCTGGTGTATTGGGCGGGCCTCCTGATGCGCTCGGCGTTTGCATTAGCCACGGCAACCGGACTGACTTGGGCTGCCACAGTATTTGGCCTCGTTGGGTTGTTAGTCCGATGGTACGAGTCGTATTTAATCGGCACCGATGTTGGGCATATTCCAATCTCCAATTTGTATGAAGTGTTCGTGTTGTTTGCGTTGATCACCGCATTGTTGTACCTGTATATCGAAGCGCGCTACGCCACGCGGTTAATGGGCGCGTTTGTGCTGCTGGTGATCAGTGCAGCGATTGGATTTTTGCTTTGGTATACCTTTTCGCGTGAAGCCCATGCCATTCAGCCATTAGTGCCAGCGCTGCAATCTTGGTGGATGAAAATTCATGTGCCCGCTAACTTTATTGGTTATGGTGCGTTTGCATTGGCAGCCATGGTAGCGAGCGCGCATCTTTTGGCCAGTCGCGGCGTGCTCGCAACCCGATTGCCTTCGCTCGAGGTTCTCGATGATGTGATGTACAAAAGCATTGCCATTGGCTTTGCTTTTTTTACGGTCGCGACCATTTTGGGTGCGTTGTGGGCTGCAGACGCATGGGGAAGTTATTGGCAATGGGACCCCAAAGAAACTTGGGCATTGATTGTTTGGTTGAACTACGCAGCCTGGCTGCATATTCGATTGACCAAGGGATTGCGCGGCGCGCTGTTAGCTTGGTGGGCGTTGATCGGGCTGTTGGTGACCACGTTTGCTTTCATCGGCGTGAATATGTTTTTATCCGGACTGCATAGCTACGGCAGCTTGTGATGTTGGCCTAACGCCGAGAACACACCGATGGCCTTAGACGCTTCTTCGTCCACCACACAACGCGTACGCGTTTGGGATTTGGCCACGCGCGCGTTTCATTGGCTTTTGGTTGGCTTGGTCGTTTTTTTATTTGTCAGCGGAAAAACTGGCGGAAACCTCATGGTGTGGCATAGCCAAGCGGGCGCCTTGGTGTTGGCCTTGTTGGTGTTTCGTGTGGTTTGGGGTGTGATCGGGAGCAGCACCGCGCACTTTCGCGCGTTTGTCGTTGGGCCGAAGCAAGTCTGGGTCTTTGCACGTCAATTACTTGGAATGCCTGCCCAACAGACAGCCACACCCGCTGAAGATGTCGCAACCACGGTGATCGGTCACAACCCCTTAGGCGGCTGGATGGTGGTGGTGTTGCTGCTCTTATTAACCATTCAAGTCAGTACGGGATTGTTTGCCAACGACGACATCGCCATGGAAGGCCCTTGGGCGGTGCATATCTCAAAAGCGCTCTCGGATCGCCTCACGACGGTGCATCGGTGGAACCAATGGATTCTGCTGGGATGCATTGCTATTCACTTGCTCGGCGTGGCATTCCATGTTTTCATCAAAAAAGAAAATCTCATCTCGGCAATGATCAGCGGCGTCAGAAAGATTGATGGTAGTGTCCAGGTTTCTGTGCTGCGCTTCGTCAGCGTATGGATTGCCTTGTTGGTGTTCGTGCTTGCGCTTGTCGTAGTCGGCTTTGTTGTACAACCTATTTTTTAGGAGCGATGTCATGCAAAAGAAATTTCTTCTCGCAGTGATTTCATTGGCCATTGGATTGGGTGCCATGTGGGATGCTGCTGCCCAAGCCAAGCCAGAAGATCAAGTCAAGCAGCGCAAAGCCGCGCTCACCTTGATTGGAAAATATTTCGGCCCCATTGGCGCCATGGCGCAAGGTAAGTTGCCCTACGATGCTGCAGTGGTGACGCGTAATGCGGGCTATTTAGAAGCCTTGTCCAAAATGCCGTGGGATGGTTTTACTGCCGCGACGGCTGACTTCAAAGAAACGCGTGCGAAACCAGAAATCTACAAAGAGATGGATAAGTTCAACGCCGCTGCAGAAAAGATGCAAGCAGAAGTCGTGAAGCTCTCTGCAGCAGCTAAAGCGGGCGATCAAAAAGCCGTGACGGTTGCATTTGGCGAAGTCGGTAAAAGCTGCAAAGCCTGCCACGACGCGTATCGCAAAGACTAACGCTCGCAATCGACCGTCATGCCAACACGTTGGCATGACGTACATTTGCTGAGGAGTGACTGATGCTGATTAAACCCCCTGCGGATATCGATCCTTCAGAAATTACGCCGCGCAATGTGTACGAAGCGCGGCGTACGTTCTTGCGGCAAGCGGCAGCGCTTGGTTTAGCGGGGACGATGTTGCCGCATGCAACAGCACAAACCGCAAGCGCCGCACCGGTCACCGAGCAAGGCAAATTGGCCGCCTTACCCGGAAAAGCCTCAACGCTCTCAACCACCGACAAACTCACGCCACATAAAGATGTGGTGACTTACAACAATTATTACGAGTTCGGTACCGATAAACATCAGCCTGCTCAATACGCGCATCGTTTACGTACGCGTCCTTGGTCGGTGATGATCGAGGGCGAAGTAAAAAATAAAGGCCCGCTTAACATCGAAGATCTTCTCAAGCTCGCGCCCATGGAAGAACGCATCTATCGCATGCGTTGTGTCGAAGGCTGGTCGATGGTGATTCCGTGGGTGGGCTATTCGTTTGCAGAGTTGATGAAACGCGTCGAGCCCACGAGCAAAGCAAAATACGTGGCCTTCACCACTGCCATGCAACCCGACACGATGATCGGTTTACGCATACCGGCGCTGGAGTGGCCCTACGTTGAGGGCTTGCGTATGGATGAGGCGATGCACCCGCTGACGCTGCTCACTTTTGGTTTGTACGGTGAAGTTCTACCTAATCAAAATGGCGCACCAGTACGTTTGGTGGTGCCTTGGAAATACGGATTTAAAAGCATCAAATCAATCGACAAAATCGTGTTGATGGAAACGCAGCCAAAAACATCTTGGAATGTGGCTGCAGCACATGAGTATGGGTTTTACTCGAATGTGAATCCAGCCGTGAGTCATCCACGCTGGAGCCAAGCCACCGAACGACGCATTGGTGAAGACGGTTTTCTGGCACCCAAGCGCAAAACACTGCCCTTTAATGGTTACGCCGAGCAGGTCGCTGGCTTGTACAAGGGCATGGATCTCAAAAAGTTTTATTAAGCAAACACCCGCGTTGGGTGTTGTGCTGTTGAAATCGATGGCGTAAATCGCATGGCCTGGCATCCCACCCCAACACAATGGTTTGTGCTGCATCGTTTGGTGTTTTTATTGGTGTGTTTGCCGATGATGCGGTTGGTGTTACTTGCCTACCGAGATGCCCTAGGTGCGAATCCAATCGAAGCGCTGACGCGTGCCACGGGATGGTGGTCGCTAGTGTTTTTATTGATCACCTTGCTGGTTACGCCGCTACGACGCGTGTTGCAGTGGCCTTGGCTGTTACGCATGCGCCGTACGCTTGGTCTGAGCGCTTTTTTTTATGCCTTAGCCCACTTTATTACCTTTATTTGGTTTGATCATTGGTTTGATTGGATGGCGATGTTTACAGACGTGATCAAGCGCCCATTTATTACGATGGGCTTTAGCGCGTTTGTTGTCTTACTGCCACTGGCGCTCACCTCTAACAACTACATGACACGCAAACTTGGCGCACAACGCTGGCAGCGATTGCATCGCTTGGCGTATCTGGCCCCAGTCATTGCGGTGATTCACTATTGGTGGCTTGTGAAAGCCGACGTGCGCGAGCCGCTTTACTTTGCGATCGTGTTAGCGCTCTTATTGGTCTGGCGTGTTTGGTATGCCGTGCAAAAACGCTAAACCACGACAGCCGGTCGTGATAAAAATAAACGCCCTGAATTAGTGCCCACCGCACTTTGCGTGTGCAACAAGTGGGCCAATGAATTCGATTTGCGCTGAAATCGCAGGTAAACGCGTTGGCATAGCTTGTGCTGAAACCCTGTGAATCACCATGAAATGCCGTACGCGGCGAGGTGCTCATCACAGGAGTTGGCCAATGTCTGCATTTGAAAATCCATTCAACGCCCATGTACGCTTAGGCTCAGGTTGCACTTGTGGTCAGCACACATCCCAAGCTGCGCACGATGCAGCGGTGTCGATGTCTGACTACCTACCATTGAACGCGAGTGAAGAAGCGCTCAACCGCCGCGTCATTGAGTCGGCCGTGATGCGCGCAATTTTTCCGCAAGACGAAACCCGTCGACGTTTTTTGCGCGCGGTGGGAAGTGCGACAGCGATGTCTGCGATCGGACAGTTTGTGCCGCTCGGCGCGCTCGAGGCAATGGCGCAAGACAAAAACACGCCAGAGAAAAAAGATCTCAAATTGGGCTTCATCGCGATCACTTGCGCTAGCCCACTCATCATGGCCGATCCGCTGGGTTTTTATAAACAGCA
>CAWUMP010000183.1:0-5123 GCA_963923385.1 uncultured bacterium
TGCGGCATTTCAACCGGCGCGGTAAACCACACATCCCCTGTACCGGAAAGACGCACACCAAAATCGGTACCGTTTCGACACATCGCGGTCACCATCGTACTTCCAGCAATGCCACGTGCGGGATCGGCAATGCTTTTACCCATCGCCATCCCAATATTCAAAAAGAACTGCTCGTTGCCCGCAATAAACGCCAACATCTTGGCGAGCGCTTCGCCATCGCTGACCACACGCGCAAAATGCGGTGCCAACGCCCGCAACACTAGCGCTGAACAGGCCACGTTGCGTTGATGCATTTCATCGCCCATGGCCAATCCACGCGAAATCAACGGGATCAAATCTAACCCACCGGCGGCACGCAACGCTGCACCTAAAGCAGGACCAAACGAATCGGCTAACCAATGCAATCGATCGATCACCTCGACATCGTTTGCACCAAAGCGCATCACCTTACCGAGGCCTTCATTGATCATGCAATACGCGCGATTTCCAAACGTGCGGTTCTCTACGATCATGACTGGCATCGAGCGTGTGGTCATGCCGGTCATTGGACCCACGGCATCAAAATGATGATTCGGATGAAACGCCACACCGCCGTTAGCGGCTAATTTTGTTGCGGCAGCAAGATCGGGCGCCCAGCCTTCAAACACAATGGCACCCGCCACCGCGCCTTGCATTGGTCCGCACATGCGATCCCAAGTGATCGGCGGGCCTGCATGCAAAATCACGCGCTCCCCTAATCCTGGAATCACTTGGCCAGCAGGCTGTACATCCACTAAGACCGGGGCGGCATCTAACATGCGTTTTAAAGCATGCGCATTGGCCTGTGCAATCTGTGTTTCATGTGCCGCAAGACGCGCCAGCAACTCAGCTAACTGCCGTTGACCACCTGCAGGAGGACGCCAGTCAACTTGCACAACCGAAATTTGCTGCGCCGCCAACTCTTGCGCAAAACTGGAGAGCCCAATATTGATCACGCGCGGAGTGGCGCTAAGAAGTTGCTGAATTGCGGACAGCGATGGTTGCTCAGGCGATTGCTGGTTTGACATGATGTGTTAAGTATACCGTTGCACTGCTATGATCGCTACGATGAAACCGACTATTCCGCAAATTCCTGATCGTCTTGTCGTGGCGATTGGCGGCAACGCCACTCACCCAGAAAATATCCGCGGCACCACCGAGGAACAAGAGCTCGTGGCGGCTCGCGCAGCGCGCTCATTGGCACCGCTGCTACAACGACACAACCAATTGATCCTCACACACGGTAATGGTCCGGTCGTCGGAAAAATTTTGCTGCGCCAGTACTACGCACGCGAACATGTTCCTCCGATGCGCCTTGATGTGTGTGTTGCGCATAGCCAAGGGGGCATTGCACATTTGATGATGCAAGGACTCGAAGACGAGTTAAATCGCGCCCAATATGATCGGCGTGTCGCCTGTGTCATTACCCGCGTCGAGGTCGATCCACAGGACCCCGGGTTTTTACATCCATCCAAACCAATTGGTCCGTTTTTTAGTGAAGAAGAAGCACGCCATCTGCAAGCGCAATTGGGCTGGAGCATGATGGAAGATGCAGGACGTGGTTGGCGATATATCGTCGCTTCACCCAGACCACGTCGCGTGCTCGATCTTGAGTTAATCGATTCGCTCTCACGTCAAGGCATTGCAGTGATTGCCGCAGGTGGTGGGGGCATTCCAGTGATCCAACGTGCAGATGGATCGCATTGCGGTGTACCGGCGGTCATCGACAAAGACTTAACTTCTGCGCATCTGGCTAATGCGCTGGGGATTGATACGCTAATGATTTTGACCGCCGTGCAAAAAGTTGCCATCCATTTTGGTCAACCAGAGCAACAATGGTTAGACACCGTCACCGCCAGTGACATGCAACGTTACATGGCTGAAGGGCATTTCGCCAAAGGCAGTATGGCGCCAAAAATCGACGCGGCACTACGCTTTCTTGCCGGTGGCGGTAAGCGCGCCATCATCGCGCATCTAGATGAAGCGTTACCCGCGATTGAAGGCAACGCCGGTACGCATGTCATCGCCGATTAACGCGATCTCGGTTCTTCATCTCACGCATTGGGGACGGGCCGCAGAAGCGGCACTCACGCAGCATACGCAGGCTCAGGTGTTTGCTGCGTTTCAGCGCAGTGCCTACTTAGAAACCAATGACGGTTTATGTTGTGTTGGCACCAACACGCTAGGCGAAGGTCCCTTAAATGCGTGGTGTCAATCGATGCCGCCCCTCACGGTTGGGCAAACCGTACAACTCAATCAAGTGCATACACAGCGTTGGCCGATCGCACCGTGGCCCGCATTTGCCCATCCATATTTTTCGCACACCCTCAGCGCTTTACAACAAACCGCGCACGCGCATCTGCCGAACGACGGCTTTGGTCGATGGATTGAAGACCCGATCCACTGGCGCGTCCCTCAGGCATTGCACATGGCGCAGGTCGCGTGCGATACCCTACAACAGTGGTTATCGCAACCAAACGTTGCGCTTCACTCAATCCATGCGTTACTTGGTTTGGGCCCAGGGTTAACACCTTCGGGTGATGATCTAATTGGTGGTGTGCTCTGCGCGTTACATGCGGTGGGAGATACGCAACGTGCCAACCACCTCGCGCAACACGTGTTGCCGTTGGCCGAGACGCGCACCAATCGTATCAGTCGCGCGCATCTGGCTTGCGCAGCACAAGGCGAATGTAGCGCCGATTTACGCAGCCTACTGTGTGCCTTGTTACAAGCACGCACCGACTTCGCCGCGCGATTAGCGGCTGTTGATCACATTGGACACACGTCCGGCTGGGATACGCTCGCCGGCATGGTGTTGGTGTTGCATCATTACGCTCAGCAACGCCAGGGAGCAGTACAGTCACAACAGACTTAATCTGTTGCACTCGCCGATGCGCTGGCGTATTGCACCTGAATATTTTGTGGTGTGAGCCACGCCGCTAAGCGGCTGAACAATTCATCCTCAGCACGCACGCGCCAGGCATCGCCAAGATTGACTTCCACTTCAGCTTGCCCGTTGTTGTAATGCACCTGAACCGGACAACCTTCGGTGCGACTTTGCGCTCGAAACTCGTTCAGCAATTGCTTTAGGCGCGCCGCATCGGCTTGACCATTCATGGCTAAGCGTAAACGACGGGCATAGCGTAAACGTAACGTGGCCAAATCAAGAATATCTTCAGCACTCACGCGCAATCCACCAGAAAATTCATCGCGCTGCACTTTACCTAAGACAATCAGCAAGTTGTCTTCTTTTAATTTTTCGCGATGCCGATCGTATAACTCACTAAACACCGTAATTTCAATCTGTGCGCTGGCATCATCGAGCATGACGACTAACATCTTGCCGCGGCGAGTCATTTGCGTACGTGCCGATTGCACGATACCAGCGAGCCAGACAACCCCCTGACCCGGTGCAAGTCGTGCAAGCGGCGTGCGTGAAAAGCCAGCTAGCAACGGGTCGTACACAGAAAACAAATGCCCCGAGAGGGTAAAGCCAAGCGCGACCTTTTCTTCGACAAGGCGTTGGCGCGCATCCCACGGCGGGACATTCAATAAACGCAATGACGCGCTACGCGATTCCGACGGGTCACCAAATAAACTGACCTGAGATGCTTGGCGTTCGTCTTGTTCTGCCGCTTCGATGGCCAAGCCCACACTGGCTAGGAGCGCCGCACGCTCGGTGCTTAATGCATCAAACGCGCCGGCGCGAATCAACGCTTCGATCACACGACGATTCACGATGCGTTTATCCACACGCCGACAAAAATCAAACAAGTCTGTAAAGGGTGCGTCGCGACGCGCAAGCAAGAGGTTTTCGATCGCTGACTCACCCGTGCCGCGTATCCCACCCAAGCCGTATCGAATAGTTTTGGTATCCACGGGCACAAACCGATAGTCCGAAGCGTTGACATCGGGGGGCAAGACAACCAACCCGTTGGCTAAACAATCTTCATGCAAGGCACGCACCTTGTCGGTGTCATCCATCACGGCGGTAAAGTTCGCTGCCATAAACGCAGCCGCATGATGCGTTTTTAAATACGCGGTGTGATACGCCACCAAGGCATACGCTGCCGCATGCGATTTATTAAAACCATACCCTGCAAAACGCTCCATGTAATCGAAGATTTCATTGGCTTTGTGGGTGTTAATATTTTTTTCTGCTGCGCCTGTGACAAAAATTTCGCGTTGCTGCGCCATCTCTTCGGGTTTTTTCTTCCCCATCGCGCGACGCAATAAGTCTGCCCCCCCCAACGAATAGCCAGCACACAATTGTGCAGCCTGCATCACTTGCTCTTGATACACCATGATCCCGTAGGTAGGCGCCAAAATTGGTTCGAGCAGCGGGTGTAAGTAATCAAACCGTTTACCGTGTTTGCGATCGATGTAATCCGGAATCAGATCCATCGGGCCAGGTCGATACAAGGCCACTAAGGCGATGATGTCTTCAAAGCGATCTGGACGTGCGCGACGAATCATGTCGCGCATACCGCGCGATTCCAACTGAAACACCGCCGTCGTATTTCCTGAAGCAAGCAATTGGTAAGTCGCGCGATCATCTAACGCGAGCGTCTGTAAATCGAGTCCTACACCACCCATGGCATGCACATCGCGCACTGCCCAATCGAGAATGGTCAGCGTGGTGAGTCCGAGAAAATCAAACTTCACCAACCCCATCGCTTCGACATCGTCTTTGTCTAATTGCGAGATCACGTTCTCCGTGCCCTCGGCTGCATAAAGCGGGCAAAAGTCGGTGAGCTTGCCCGGTGCAATCAACACACCGCCAGCATGCATTCCGACGTTACGCACCAGGCCCTCCAGCTTGCCACCCAACGCTAGCAGCTCGCGGACTTCGTCTTCATTGCGCTCACGTTCTGCCAATAATGGTTCGGCTAGCAAGGCATCTTGTAGCGTGACTGTTTTGCCAGGCTGCACCGGAATCAAGCGCGCAATTTGGTCGCAAAAACCGTAACCCAAGTCAAGCACCCGACCGGCATCCCGCACCACCGCACGCGCAGCCATCGTGCCAAAAGTCGCGATTTGCGAGACGCTCTGCGCGCCATATCTGTCTCTTATACACATCTCCGAGCCCACGAGACCAGAGAGGA
>CAWUMP010000184.1:0-5115 GCA_963923385.1 uncultured bacterium
TCCTCTCTGGTCTCGTGGGCTCGGAGATGTGTATAAGAGACAGCCATACTCACGTGTGGCTTGGACTTTGACCGGCGGCGCATCCTTTGGCATCACAATAACTGCGGGGATGCCGAGCATACGTCCGGCCAAGGCCACGGCTTGCGCGTGATTGCCTGAGGAATAGGCTAAAACACCGCGGGTGCGCTCGGCCGCGTTTAATTGCGACAATGCATTGAAAGCGCCGCGAAATTTAAAGGCGCCCATGCGTTGAAAATTTTCGCACTTAAAAAACGCGCTTGCGCCGGTGCGTGCATCGACAGTCGATGAGGTGATGACCGGCGTGCGATGGGCGTGACCCTCGAGTCGTGTGGCGGCTGCTGCAACATCGGCATAAGTGACGGGCAGGGCGGCGTAATTGATGGGTGGCATACGAGCATCCTAGGAAGTGCGGTTTTGCGAACACGTATTCTACTCAGCCACGCAACTCCCGACACGCTCGCTACAATCTAATCACGATCACACAAGCGGCGTGCAATCGAGCAAGGTGACCAGCGCATCGTTGTGTCGCTACACGGTTGAATCTCGCCGCATCAACCAAGCAGGGAGAAACAAATGGATTATTCACGCTATCAGGATTTAAAGATTCACATGCTAGAGCCGGGTATTGCTGAAATCGTCATGGGCGAAGAGGGCGGCAAGCTCTCTACCGCAGGACATCGCATGCATGCCGAGCTGGCCGAAATTTGGCGTGATATTGATCGTGATCCAGAGATTCGCGTGGTGATTATTCGCGGTGCTGGCAAAGGATTTTCTGCGGGTGGTGACTTATCGTTGGTGCAAGATATTGCCGATGATTTTGCGGTGCGCGCGCGGGTTTGGCGTGAAGCACGCGACTTGGTTTACAACGTCATCAACTGCTCAAAAATGATTGTCTCGGCCATGCATGGACCGGCCGTGGGGGCGGGCTTGGTGGCCGGTATGTTGGCCGATGTATCGATTGCTGCTCGCAACGCACGCATCATCGATGGTCATACGCGTTTAGGGGTGGCCGCTGGCGATCACGCGGCGATTGTTTGGCCACTGCTGTGCGGCATGGCCAAAGCAAAATATTATTTACTGACCTGTGACCAACTCACGGGCGAAGAGGCCGAACGTATCGGCTTGGTCTCGCTCACTTGTGATGAAAGTGAAGTGCAGGCCAAGGCACTGGAGGTGGCGCGTAAATTAGCCGGTGGTGCACAAACCGCGTTGCGCTGGACCAAATACAGTCTCAATAATTGGCTGCGCATGGCTGGTCCAACGTTTGATAGTTCTTTGGCCTTAGAGTTTTTGGGATTTACCGGACCCGAGGTACGTGAGGGTCTCGCCTCGCATCGTGAAAAACGTAAACCCGTGTTTCCTGAGCCACCCGAGGGCATGTGACTCTGACAGACGATCACCCGAAGCGACGTTAACCCCAGCAGATGGAACGACGCGTGAGTGTGCGTGCATGCGTACGTTGTTACGCCAAGTGCAAGATCACCGGCTGATGATCGGACGCTTGCGTATCAAGATCGACGCGAATGTTTCTAAGCCGTGGCGCTAAATCGCGAGATGCAAAAATAAAGTCGCAGCAGTAAGGTGATTTGCTGTAGCGCGAATCAAACACGCAAAACGTCGGTGGATGTGGCGTGTGCGGATGGCAATGTGACCACACATCAATCAATGGTTCAGCCCCGTCGATCGGGGCCAACATACGCGCGTACGCCGGATCGTCGGTGCGCATATTAAAGTCACCCGTGATCAACCCTGAAATGCTGGATGCCAGGGGTTGAAACGGTCCACTGTTGTATTGCTTTGAAGGTGTTGCGCGTGCTCGTGCCGTGGCATTGGCATGCAAGGTGCGCAAGGCCTCGACTTGTGCGTAGCGTTGGGTGGCGGAGTAATACTCCAGATGCGTGGTCGTGATACGCAAGGGTGCGCCATTGACTTCAATCACCGCTTCGATGGCGGTGCGTTGCATGGTGGGGACCTCTGCATGCGCAGGCCACGGCAAGCTATGACGCAAAACTTGGTGCACGGGTAAGCGCGAGAGCAGTAAATTGCCAAAGCGTCGGCGACCACCATGCCCATCAGGTACATCAGGCCCCCAAACAAAATGCGCGCTATAGCCAGGAAACGCAGCGCTAAGTTCGGCCACTTGATCCTCGCCACGCGAACCTGCGAGGGCCGGGTAGTTGATGGCGACTTCTTGAAAGCACGCGACATCCGGATCAGCGAGTTCGCGCGCTACGCGCGCAATCCGTTGGACATCCATGTGCCCGTCCATGCCGCGACACCATTGAATATTCCATTGCAGTAAATTCATGCGCTGTCCTAGACGTGTTGTGGTTGTAAACGCTTAGCGAATACCTGCGCGCATAAACGATTGCACAAACTGACGTTGAAATAATAAAAACGCCACCAGCAAGGGGCCGGCGGTGAGTAAGGTCGCTGCCGTGATGATCGACCAGTCGATGCCTTGGTCGGTGGAGGAAAAGACTTGTAGGCCCACTGTGAGTGGACGCGCGCTCACCGAGTTAGTGATGATCAATGGCCAAAGAAAATTATTCCAGTGATAACTCACCGAGACCAAGGCGTAGGCGATATAGACTGGTCGCGCCAATGGAATATAGACCCGCCATAAGATTTGCAAACGCGAGGCGCCTTCAATGCGTGCAGCATCATCCAGTTCGTGCGGCACCGTCTTAAATGTTTGGCGTAATAAAAAAATACCAAACGCCGAGGCCATGTAAGGTAAGCCAATACCCGCGAGCGTATCCACCAAACCAAGTTGTGACATGGTGCGATAATTTTCGACCACCAGTACATCGGGCATGATCATCAGTTGCACTAACACCAACGCGAAGACAAGATCGCGCCCACGAAAGGTGTAACGTGCAAAGGCATATGCAGCGAGCGTACATAACACCAGTTGCGCTGCAAGGATCAGACTCACCAACAGAATGGTGTTCAAAAAATATCGCGCAAATGGTGCTGCATCCCAAGCGTGATAAAAATTCTCTAATGTAAGCGGCGCGTTCCAAACAAAGTGTGTGGCAAATTCGGGCGCATGAAATGCTGTCCATACGGCGTAAGCCAGCGGCAATATCCAAAGTAAGCCAAGTAACCAAGCGCCCAAGGTCTCGAGCGTCTGTCCCCAGCCACGCGCTTGCATCACTGTTTGATTAGAGACGTTACTCATTGGTAATGCGTCCGTCGCTCAAGCACCAAAAACTGAACCAAGGCGGCAAGGCCAAGCAGGATCAGCAGCACCACGGTGAGCGTGGCGGCGTACGCCGAATCCCAAAATTTAAATCCCACGTCGTAGATGTAGAACAGCAATAAAGCGCTGGCATTGTCTGGGCCGCCACGTGTCATCACCACAATGTGATCGACCAATCGAAATGCATTGATGACGGCATTGACCAATACAAATAAGGTGGTAGGCATCAGTAGTGGGATCACCACGCGTAACAAGTATTGAGAGCGTGATGCACCTTCAATTGCCGCCGCTTCAGCCAACACGGGTGGAATCGCTTGTAATGCAGCGAGATAAAAAATCATAAAGAATCCCGCTTCTTTCCAGATGGTCACCACCATCAAACTGATCAGCGCGGTGCTTTGCGAGCCCAGCCAGTTATGTGAGGGTAACCCGAGTAAACCCACCGTGAATTGTTCGAGTAATCCATACCCCGGCGTATAGAAAAACAACCAAATGTTGGCCACGGCAATCATCGGCAAGACGGTCGGGGTAAAAAACGCCATACGTAAAAAACCACGCCCCACAATTTTTCCATTGACCCACAGCGCCATCACAAACGCCAAAACAATCGACAGTGGAATCGTGCCAAGCGCAAAACATACGTTGTTCAGCAGCACCTGCCAAAATACAGGGTCTTCGACCAGCGTGAGGTAGTTGTCTAACCCCACCCAGACTGCAGCACGCGCGCCTTTCGGGGTTGAAAAAAAACTATGCCAAATGGTGGCGACTGCCGGGTAGTGCGTGAATGCCGCGAGTAGCACAGCCGCTGGCAGTAACAAGAGCCATGCATGGATGTACTGACGTGCGTTGTTCATCATGAGTTGGCCTACGCCAAGCCGAACATGTGGCGCGTATGTGCGCCAAGCATGTCGGTGTGGGAGAGCGTGTTACTTGCGATATGCACGCAAGATGCGTTCTGCTTCGCGTTGCGCATCTTTCATGGCTTGATCTGGTTTCTTGGTGCCAGTCAGTGCCGCTTGTAATCCATCGTTGAGCGCTTTGGTGACGCGTTGATTTTCATGCGTCGAGAGCTCCGCGACAGAATACTGCAGCTGATCACGCGCTACTGCGGCAGGCGCAAAACCGGCTACGTATTTGCGCATCGTGAGCGTATCAAACGCATCCGGACGTACCGCGACATAGCCGGTATCGATTCCCCATTGCGCAGCGCGCTCCGGGCTGGTGATCCACTTTACAAATTTCAGGGCGGCTTGTTGTTGCGCCGGTGTGGATTTTTTAAACAAATAAAAATTACCGCCGCCGGTCGGGCTGCCAGCACGTTTAGAAGCAGGCAGCATGGCTACACCAAAATCAAACTTGGCATTGTTCTTCACGTTGGTGAGGTTGCCGGTGGTGGTCCACATGATGGCGACTTTGCGCTCAAAGAAATCGCGTGGTGTGGTACCCCATTCGATCACGCCAGGTGCCATGACTTTATGTTTTTGCGACAGATCGACCCAGTACTGCAATGCTTCGATGACGTTGGGGTGATCGAAGTAGGTTTTGTTGCCCTCTTTGTTCATCAGCACCACATTGTTGGGTGTGGTTAAGCCTTGAAATAACCAGTACGGAAAGCCCGATGAAGGAATCTGCACGCCCCATTGGGTGACATTGCCGGCAGCATCGCGGCGCGTTAATTTTTTGGCGTAGTTGAGCATCTCGGTCCAATTGGCTGGGGCTTTGTTGGGATCGAGGCCGGCTTCTTTAAATAATTCTTTATTCCAGTACATCACGATGGTGGAGCGTTGAAACGGTACGCCCCAAGTTTTTCCGCCGGTTTGGCTGTTTTCCATAAAGGCTGGATAAAAACTTTTGAGCCTGTCTCTTATACACATCTCCGAGCCCACGAG